>NZ_JBUEQF010000023.1:0-507 GCF_054979605.1 Rhodococcus sp. AZ1 | reverse complement strand
ATGTTCGGCAAGCCAGTCACGTACCTCCTGCTTCTTGTGCGTGGCGTAGTTGTCCATCACCAAGTGAAGTTCCTGATCCGGGTAGGCCCGCGCGAGGTGTTTGAGGAACACCAGGAACTCTTGATGACGGTGACGAGGTTTGCAGAGCCCGGTGACCTTGCCGGTCGCCACGTCGAGCGCCGCGAACAGTGTCGTCGTGCCGTTGCGCACGTAATCGTGGGTCTGTCGCTCCGGTATTCCGATCTGCATCGGCAACGTCGGTGCGGTGCGGTCCAACGCCTGGATCTGCGACTTCTCATCCACGCACAACACGATCGCGTTCTCCGGCGGTTCCAGATAGAGGCCGACGATGTCGGTGACCTTCGCGACCAGCTCCGGATCGGTCGAGAACTTGAAAGTTTCACTGCGCCAGGGCTGAACACCGTGCTCGCGCCACACGCGGGCGACGGTTGCGTGCCCGACGCCGAGATGCTGGGCGAGTAACCGCGAACTCCAATGCGTCACTCC
>NZ_JBUEQF010000022.1:0-1234 GCF_054979605.1 Rhodococcus sp. AZ1 | reverse complement strand
GAGCTTGTCAAGATTCTTGTGTAAGGCGTTGTGTTCGTGTGGGTTAGAGGTAGGGGTTGATTCGGTCGGGGTAGGCCAGGGCGAGTTGGGCGAGAGCCTGCTTCCAGTTCGTGGTGATCTGGCCTTCGACGAGGCGTCCGGCGGCGAGGCGTTTGGCTCCGCGACCGACGCCGCGTTCCTTTTCCCGGTCGCGGGCTCGTTTGTCCTCGATGGTGCAGATCGCCAGCCACAGCAACTTGACCACTGCGACATCGTTGGGGAAGTGGCCGCGGTTTTTGATGATCTTGCGGAGCTGGTAGTTCAGGGACTCGATCGCGTTGGTCGTGTAGATCACCCGCCGCAGCATCGGTGGGAACGCCAGGAACGGGATGAACCGCTCCCACGCGTCGTCGAAGACCCGCACGGTGTTCGGATTGGCCTGTCCCAACGGTGTGGCCGCGAACGCGTCCAGAGCGGCTCTGGCCGCGTCGGCGTCCGCGGCTTGATACACCGTCTTCAACGCAGCGGCGACGGCCTTACGCTGCCCGTAGGCCACGAACCGCATCGCCGCTCGGATCAGGTGCACCACGCAGGTCTGGACCAGCGAATCGGGCCAGGTCGCCTCGATGGCCTCGGGGAACCCGGTCAGTCCGTCGCAGCACACGATGAGCACATCGGCGACGCCCCGGTTGGCCAGCTCAGCGCACACCCCCGCCCAGAACTTCGCGCCCTCGGTGGCCTGAATCCATATCCCCAGAACGTGTTTCACACCGTCCATGTCGACGCCGACCGCGATGTGGGCGGCCTTGTTCCGGACGTGCGCGCCGTCGCGGACCTTGACCACGATGGCATCGAGATAGATCACCGGGTAGAACGATTCCAGCGGTCGGCGCTGCCAAGCCAGGACCTCGTCGAGGACCTCGTCGGTGATCTTCGAGATCGTCTCCCGGCTGATCTCGGTGCCGATCGTCGACGCCAGATGGTGCTCGATATCGCGGACGGTCATCCCGCCGGCGTAGAGCGAGACGATCATGTCGTCCAAGCCCCCGACCCGCCGCGAGCCTTTCGGCACCAGGGTCGGGGTGAAGGTGCCGTCACGGTCGCGTGGGATCGCCAACTCGACGTCGCCGACACTGGTCGCGACCGTCTTCGCCGATGAGCCGTTACGGGAGTTGGCGTACAACGCGGCCTCGGGGTCGCCTTTGTCGTATCCCAGGTGCTCGCTGAGTTCGGCCTGCAAGCCCCGTTCCAGGCC
>NZ_JBUEQF010000020.1:0-1536 GCF_054979605.1 Rhodococcus sp. AZ1 | reverse complement strand
TCCCGCCCGGTCGGTCCCGGTCACGGCTCACTGGAACCACGGGGTCGAGACCAGCAGCACGATCGACGGGCCGCGGCGACGGTCGTACGTCGCGTCGTCGTCGGTGATGTCGTCGCCCAAGCGGGGCGTCTGCTCTGCCACGGGTGACCTCCACGTTGCTGATGCAGTCAATGGTTGACTCTCGAATCGCTGTTCACCACCACGTTCATCGACGACGGCACGGTGACGCTTGCATTGTCGCCTACGCCGTGCGCGATTGCGGGCGCCGGCCCCGTCGCATACGCCATGCTGTGGGTGTTCACCTCAGCGGGCAACGACACCGCGTCTCGGTCAAGACCGTCGAGACCAATGCGTCCACCGTGCTGCGGAAGACGCAGCAGTCCAACCGCAACGCGTTGTCCCGGCGGGCCCACCGCCGCCGGATCGAATGACGCGACTTCGCCCGGTCGCGACCGTCCTCGCCGCGCTCGGCCTGCTCGCCGGGGTGGTGGCCGTCGCGACGTCCGGGGTCGACGTCCCCTGGTTGATCGTGGTGGGACCGGCGTCGTTCGCGCCGATCCTGCTGTGCTGCACCGTCGTCGGACTGCTCCTCGCGCTGACAGCGCGGCGCTGGTGGATCGCGGGGGCTTCCGCGCTGGTGCTGGCGATCGCCGCGACGGTCGTGGTGCCCCTGTACGTCGCGGACGGGGAATCTCCGACCGGGACGCCGGTTACCCTCATGCAGGCCAACGTCATGCTGGGGGAGGCGGATCCGGCGGCGCTGGTGGCGTCCGTGCGGGACCGCGGGGTCGACGTGCTGACCGCACAGGAACTCACCCCGGAGTTCGTCGACGCCCTCGACGACGCGGGGATCGGCGAAGTCCTGCCGTACCGCTTCGTCCTGCCCTACCCCGGCGGCGCGGGGGCCGGGATCTACAGCCGCGTTCAGGTGACCGACGGCCGGGAACTGGGCGGCTATCTGCTCTCGAGCGTCACCGCTCGCGTGGACCTGGGCACGGGACCGGTCCGCGTGTACGCCGTGCATCCCGTGCCGCCGTATCCGACGCCCACGGCCGTCTGGGCGCAGGACATGTCGATGCTGCGCGACGAACTGCGCACGGCGGCAGGCTCTTCCGAGCCGGTGATCGTGGGTGGCGACTTCAACGCCACGCACGCCCACGCGCGATTCCGGGCGCTGCTGACCGGCGGCTACGTCGACGTCGGGGACGTCGTCGGAGCGGGCATCGTGCCGACCTATCCCACCGACAAGAGCTATCCACCTGTGGTGGGGATCGACCACGTCCTGGTGCGGGGTGTAGGCGCGACGTCCTCGACCGTTGTCGACATCGCCGGCTCCGACCATCGGGGGCTGATCGTGGACCTGGCGCTCCGTTAGGTCGGTCAGCGCACCAGCACGAGCACCAGGATCAGCACCAGGACACCCGCGCCGACCCCAAGCCGGAGCACCCGTCTCGATCCGGTGGTCCCGATCAGGCGGCGTGCCGGCCGGTGCGCCCGGCGCCCTGCACGTGCCGATGGTCGAGATCCGATCGTGCC
>NZ_JBUEQF010000019.1:0-1587 GCF_054979605.1 Rhodococcus sp. AZ1 | reverse complement strand
GTTGCCTTCGTGGAGTGGCCCGAGCAGGATGCGTTCGGTGCCGATGTAGTTGTGGTTGAGCATCCGCGTTCTTCTCGGACGAGAACGACAACCCGGCGGGCGCTGCTAGGTGTACCGTTCGAATGAAGCGGGCGATGGCCGGTGTTGCCGCCGACCTCATCGGCACCGACCTGGTGCAGTTCACCGAGGCGTTGTGCGACGCTCCGGAGTGAATACAGAAGTGGGCCCGAATAAGTTGGATGTCAATATGATTCATCCCATCCAGCCAGATTGTCCGGCATGTCCGACCCGGACCGGATCGTTATCGCGGCGACACCGTGTGGTGTGCGGCAGCTGTGTATCGTCGGAATCGGGCGTCGAACCAGCGGACCCAACATAGCCGACACGAATCGGCCACACATGTAAAGGGGAATGGAGATGGGTTTGGGTACGACGTCGAAGAAGAGCATCGGGGTGGCGGCAGCGCTGCTGAGCATGACAGCAGGAACGCTGGTGGCCACCGCGCCCGCAGCGCAAGCCGCACCCGTCTACAACATCATGATCGTCGGCAACAGCATTCCGGCTGGTATCGGAAGCGTAGAGATCCGGGTGAGCCAGGGCCCACTCGTTTGCGTGCAGCGGCTGCAGTCGGGAATTGACCGCAGCACTGGAGTCGGCGTAACTGCTGGCGATCCTGTCTCTTTCGTCACGTTCCCCGACAGTGCATGCCAGGCCCGAGGGGTTGGCGGATTTGCCACTGTCTTTTCGGGGAACACCAATGGGCTCACCAACTGGTGGGTCCGACTGAGCTGACCAACTCCGCCGACCCCTCGGCGCGCAGATCGCCGCCGAGGGGTCGCGATCGTAACGGAATGGGCGGTTTCTAGGTCAGCGGTAATTTGCGAGACGCCACGGCTGAGTTATCTACCCCGCGGGGGCCGCAGAAACCGACGTCGTCCTGGGACTCGATTCCACCGCAGCCGATCCCACGTCGCCGCAGAGTGACACACCGAAGTCGAAAGGCGACAAGCATCTAGACCAGATCGACTTCGTGCGGATGGTCAACTTCGGTGGGGTGATCCTCGATCGCGTCATGATGCGGGTTGCCAGCCCCGCCTCCACCGCCGCCGGGGCCGTCTAGCTGTACCCGGCCATCAGGTTGGTGACAGGCGGCCGATGGGTGGCGCAGTGGTCGGTGTTGGTGGTGTAGGCGCGTCGGTAGGCCCACTCCGCGGCGAGTGTGCGATTGAAGCGTTCGAGTTTGCTGTTCTGCCACGGGCAGTGGGGTGTGATGAACTTCTGGACGATGCCGTGAACAGCGGCACTGACGCGACCACCAACGCGTTCAACACCCTTGAAGGCATCAAGCTCTCCGCCAAGAGTCTCGCCTACGACCTCATCGCCGGTCAGGCCGAGTATCACCTGTACTTCCTGTCGGTCCATGCATATCTACGTGGTGTTCCCCGGTCTGCTGTGGCTGCCGCGACTCTGCTCTACTACCTGCACGTCTTCGACAAGGGCAATGATCAGTTCACCCTGGAGAACAACCCCGTCGACGCCGTCCTCCGCACCACCAGCCCCACCGCGTTGGACATCGTCGCCGTCACT
>NZ_JBUEQF010000018.1:0-2125 GCF_054979605.1 Rhodococcus sp. AZ1 | reverse complement strand
GCTCGACAAGTTGTCAAAAGCACCGAGGGTAGGCTCGCTGGGCCTTCAATTCTCAAGAGGATGGGACGAAAGCATCGACCGCAAGAAGGGCAGGTTCGACTCCGAGTGGGGTGTTCCTGAATCGTGGGATTCGGTGATTCTCCAGGGGCCGCACCTCTACGTGTCAACGCCCTTCTACAAGCAGCCGAACCCAACGATGCAGAATAACAAGGATTGGACGCCGGTCGATCTCGAGGCGATCGCCGTCGATGCGATCCCCGTGACGCAGTACCGGCCGTGTGGCGATGCCACCCTGTACAGCAATGCGTATGGCAGGTGGATCAACGATGGCGGCGCCGTTTCGGCCCGAAGCACCTACCGGATCGCATGGCGAACCAGGGCTGCCAACACGGGCGAGCGCACTCTGATCCCTGCGCTGATTCCGCCGGGGGCAGCTCATGTTCACCGCGTCTCCGCGATCGGCGGCCCCGACGTGCACCCGCGAACCCTCGCAGTTGTGCTCGGTGTCCTGTCCTCTCTGATCTCGGATTTCCTGGTTCGCGCGGTGCCGAAGTCCGATATCTTGATGAGCACGGTAGAGCGTTTACCGATGGTCGCGACCTCGGGACCCGTGAGCGATCGAATTGCCGAGCAGGTAGCACGGCTGAACTGCCTAACCACAGCTTATGCCGGATTTTGGGAGGATGTGTCCGGAAATAGCTGGGATGTGGGTGTTCCGTATTTTGTAGCACACCAGCGCCGGGCGGCTCAAAATGAAATCGACGCACTTGTCGCCTATGCGCTTGACGTTCCACTTGAGGACCTGCTGACGATATATCGTGCCCAGTTCCCCGTATTGCGCGGTTATGACTGTGACGAGTATCTGTACGACTCAGGAGGTCGCCTAGTTCCTGTGGAAATCAGACAGAACTGGACGAAATCGGGCAAGCCCACATCGGATGATGAATTCCCTGATTGCGCCCGAACCTCGATGCATCCCACGTCGGGGGCGACCTACACTTACAACTTGCCGTTCGTCAACTGGGACCGCGAAGAGGAGCTACGAATTGCATACGAGGATATCGCCCGCAACTATCCAAAATCGTTGTAGGCCTTCCGCATGTCAGCCTCCCTGTCCAGGTGGACGAAAGGCATTTCGTAGATATACGTTCGACCGGAACCGGGATGCTTGAACGTTCGACCGTCAGCAGTCGACGCTGCTGCGCGATCTCTCTTCCATAATTGTCGAATAGGGAGTGGGACGAGCCGGCCGTTCGCGTCGAAGAGGTACTCGTCGAAATCGTATCCTCGCAGAACCGGAAACTGTGATCGGTAGATGCTGATCAGGTCGTCAATTCCAATGCGTAGCGCGCGTGCCACAAGGGCGTCGATTTCCACCAACCCGAGGCGGCGGTCACGGGCGATGCGCCAGGCGACATCAGGCTGCCATTCAGTTTTGGCTACTGCCTCCCACAAAGGGGCCCATGCAGCGGTCAAACATGTGAGCCGGAGGACCCGTTCAACAATTTCTTCGGAATGCGGCCCGTCTACCTCTATCGGCAGCTTGTCAATGGATGACATGAGTATTCCAGACTTCGGAACCGCCCGAATCACGAAATCGGCAATGAGGGATGACATGAACCCAGCTGCCTCCACGAGGCGCTCAAGGGGAACATCCGGACCGCCAGCGGCGGATACTCCATGAGGGTGCGCTGTTCCAGGCGGAATGATGGCGGGAATCAATGTGCGTTCGCCGGTGTTCGCGGCCATAGCCCGCCACGCGATCCGAAAGTACTGGCGCGCTGGTACCGTACGCCCAGCGACGAGCCATCGTGTATATGCCTCATCGTAGTCGGAGCTGTTGCCCGTCGGTCTGTACTGAGTGGCAGGTATCGCATCGATGGCGAGGGCCTCCAGGTCGATGGACGTCCAATCCTTGTTGTTCAGCATCGTCGGGTTCGGCTGCTTGTAGAGCGGATTCGCGACGTGTATGTGTGGCCCCTGGATTATCGCCGAATCCCACGATGGGGGAAGTCCCCACTCAGCGTCGAATCGCCCTCTGCTTCGATCGATAGTCTCATTCCACCCGATCGAAAGCTGAAGACCGATAGCTCCGATCCTCGGCGCCTCTGCCACCCTCGACAAG
>NZ_JBUEQF010000017.1:0-2426 GCF_054979605.1 Rhodococcus sp. AZ1 | reverse complement strand
TGTGTGTGTTGTTTCAGATACTGCACAGTGGACGCGTAGCTTCTTTGTGGTAAGTCCTCGGCCTATTAGTACCAGTCACCTGCACCCATTGCTGGGCTTCCAGTTCTGGCCTATCAACCCGGTGGTCTGCCGGGGGCCTTACCCCCTCGAGGGGGTGAGAAACCTCATCTTGGAACAGGCTTCCCGCTTAGATGCTTTCAGCGGTTATCCCTTCCGAACGTAGCTAACCAGCGGTGCTCCTGGTGGAACAACTGGCACACCAGAGGTTCGTCCGTCCCGGTCCTCTCGTACTAGGGACAGCCTTCCTCAAGTTTCTAACGCGCGCGGCGGATAGAGACCGAACTGTCTCACGACGTTCTAAACCCAGCTCGCGTGCCGCTTTAATGGGCGAACAGCCCAACCCTTGGGACCTACTCCAGCCCCAGGATGCGACGAGCCGACATCGAGGTGCCAAACCATCCCGTCGATATGGACTCTTGGGGAAGATCAGCCTGTTATCCCCGGGGTACCTTTTATCCGTTGAGCGACACCGCTTCCACTTGCCGGTGCCGGATCACTAGTCCCGACTTTCGTCCCTGCTCGACCTGTCAGTCTCACAGTCAAGCTCCCTTGTGCACTTGCACTCGACACCTGATTGCCAACCAGGCTGAGGGAACCTTTGGGCGCCTCCGTTACATTTTGGGAGGCAACCGCCCCAGTTAAACTACCCACCAGGCACTGTCCCTGAACCAGATCATGGTCCGAGGTTGAGGTATCCAATACGATCAGAGTGGTATTTCAACAACGACTCCACACACACTGGCGTGCATGCTTCACAGTCTCCCACCTATCCTACACAAACCGAACCGAACACCAATACCAAGCTGTAGTGAAGGTCCCGGGGTCTTTTCGTCCTGCCGCGCGTAACGAGCATCTTTACTCGTAATGCAATTTCGCCGAGTCTATGGTTGAGACAGCTGAGAAGTCGTTACGCCATTCGTGCAGGTCGGAACTTACCCGACAAGGAATTTCGCTACCTTAGGATGGTTATAGTTACCACCGCCGTTTACTGGGGCTTAAATTCTCAGCTTCGCCACCGAAGTGGCTGACCGGTCCTCTTAACCTTCCAGCACCGGGCAGGCGTCAGTCCGTATACATCGTCTTACGACTTCGCACGGACCTGTGTTTTTAGTAAACAGTCGCTTCTCACTGGTCTCTGCGACCCACACCAGCTCAGGACGAGAAGTCCATCACCAGCACGGGTCCCCCTTCTCCCGAAGTTACGGGGGCATTTTGCCGAGTTCCTTAACCATAGTTCTCTCGATCGCCTCGGTATTCTCTACCTGATCACCTGTGTCGGTTTGGGGTACGGGCCGTGTTCCAGCTCGCTAGAGGCTTTTCTCGGCAGCATAGGATCATCGACTTCGCCTCATTCGGCTATGCGTCACCTCTCAGGATGTGTGCGACCCGGATTTGCCTGGGTCACTCCCTACGGGCTTACACCAGTATTACCACTGACTGGCTCGACTACCTTCCTGCGTCACCCCATCGCTTGACTACTACCAGGAAAGGTCCCGTGCATCACCGCACTCGGCACCCGAAGGCACTCTCGGCGACTCTGGACGGTTAGTACTCCTGATTCATCATGGGCGCGGAAACACGGGTACGGGAATATCAACCCGTTGTCCATCGACTACGCCTGTCGGCCTCGCCTTAGGTCCCGACTCACCCTGGGCGGATTAACCTGGCCCAGGAACCCTTGATCATTCGGCGGACGAGTTTCTCACTCGTCTTTCGCTACTCATGCCTGCATTCTCACTCGCGTGGCCTCCACACCTGGATCACTCCGGCGCTTCCCTGGCCACACGACGCTCCCCTACCCACCCACACACCTGGCCCACCAACCGCAGTCGGTGAACAGGCACCATGTGAGTGCCGCGGCTTCGGCGGTGTACTTGAGCCCCGCTACATTGTCGGCGCAAAATCACTTGACCAGTGAGCTATTACGCACTCTTTCAAGGGTGGCTGCTTCTAAGCCAACCTCCTGGTTGTCTTCGCGACTTCACATCCTTTTCCACTTAGTACACGCTTAGGGGCCTTAGCCGGCGATCTGGGCTGTTTCCCTCTCGACTACGAACCTTATCGCCCGCAGTCTCACTGCCGCGCTCTCACACCCTGGCATTCGGAGTTTGGCTGATTTCGGTAAGCTTGTGGGCCCCCTAGACCATCCAGTAGCTCTACCTCCAGAGTGAAACACGCGACGCTGCACCTAAATGCATTTCGGGGAGAACCAGCTATCACGGAGTTTGATTGGCCTTTCACCCCTACCCACAACTCATCCCCTCAGTTTTCAACCTAAGTGGGTTCGGGCCTCCACGACGTCTTACCGTCGCTTCACCCTGGCCATGGGTAGATCACTCCGCTTCGGGTCCAGAGCATGCGACTGA
>NZ_JBUEQF010000016.1:0-34442 GCF_054979605.1 Rhodococcus sp. AZ1 | reverse complement strand
CGTCAGCGCCGAGTGGGAATGAGCGTCAGCGCCGGGTGACGGTGAGGTCACCGGCCCCCGAGCGCACGTCGAGGGTCAGGACCGGTCCGGTGCTCGGCCCGGTGGGGATCGAGCATGCGGTGTTGCCGGCCCGCGTGGAGCACGTGAGGACCACCCGCATGTTCTGGGGGATCACCACGTCCACGTTTCCGATCCGTGCGGAGGCCTCGACCGTGCGATCGGTCGCCAGGTCCACTGCTCGTAGGTCGACCGACAGGTTGCCGATGTCCGCGGTGTAGGCGGGCGCGAGATCGGTGGCGGAGGTGGGCGCGAAGGAACGGTTTCCCAGGCTCACCCCGTCGCGTTCGGGGCCGGTGAGAACGAAACTCACGAGGGCTCCCGCGAACGCGGCCGAGACGATGGCCATCATGATCGCCACTGCCGACACCGCTCGCCGTCGACCACGCTTGCGAGTCTTCGGTGTGGCTGCGGGCGGTGGTTCGGGCAGATGGTGGGCGAACGGCGCGGCACCCAGCGGATCCCACGCCGGTGGGGTGTACGAGGTGGGTGCGGCCGATTCGGTCCCCTCCACCGGCTCGGTCCCTTCCACCGGCTCGGTCCCTTCCACCGGCTCGGTCCCTTCCACCGGCTCGGTCCCTTCCACCGGCTTGGTCATGTCCACCGCTGTTGCGGTCGTCGCCGGGCTGGCCGTCGGGGCGGGTGGTTGCGCGGGCGGGAGCGGCGTGCGCTGGTGCAGCAGCCACCAGCCTGCGAGCATCGCGGCGAGGGCCACGGCGCCGGATCCGGTGAGGCCGGAATCGAAGATGGTGGACGAGATAATGATCGCCACCACGAGGATGCCGACGATGACGCCGCCGCGCAGTTCGAACGGCTCGTCGTCCTTCGGGAAGCACACCCACGCGACGAGATAGAGGGCAATTCCGACGCCACCGAAGATCGTGGCGACCGCGAAGGCAACGCGGATCAGGGTGGGGTCGACGTCGTAACGGGCGCCGATTCCGGCGCACACTCCGGCGATGTTGCCGTCGTCGGTGAGCCGGTGCGGCCGGGTGCGCCACATCTCTCGGACACGGTCGGCATAGCTCGACGGGGTCGAGGAGGGCGGTGGTGTCGAGGAGGGCGGTGGGGACGGGGTGGGGGTCGGTGTGGTCATGGCACCCATCGTTGCGTGCTGCGGCCTGCGGGCACATCCGGGCAATCCCTGAACTCGACCCGGATGTTCTGCGCCCGTGTGCGTGCCAGTATCGGGGCATGAGAACGATGGAGCGGCGTGCTGGTGGCCGCGTGGTGGCGGGTGTGGCCGGCGGGATCGCCGATCACCTCGACGTCGATGTCGCGCACGTGCGGTTGGCGTTCACGGTGCTCTCCGCGCTCGGCGGCGCCGGTGTGGTGGCCTACGGGTTGCTGTGGGTGTTCACCGCCGCCGGTTCGGACACCGAACCGGCCACGGCTACGGACAAGCGCAACGCCTACGTGATGGTGGCCACCGGAGTCGTTGCGACAGGGCTGTTCGGTGCGGTGCTCGGTGGCACCTCCTGGGCGTTCCTCGGTCCGCTGGTGGTGGTCGTGGTCGGTGCCACCGTGGTGTGGCGGGAGTTCGACGGTCACCCCGGGGGGCCGATCGCCTCACGCCGAGCGGGCTGGTTGCGGATCGCCAGCGGCACTGCGCTGGTGGTGATCGGCCTGGCGGTGGTGTTGTTCTCACGGGTCGATCTGTCGTCGGTGCGGGCGTCGCTCTTGGCGGCCGCGGTGACCGTGCTCGGCATCGGGTTGCTCACGGTGCCGCTGTGGCTGCGGATGTGGCGCGCCCTCGAGGCCGAGCGTGCAGCACGCATTCGCACCGCCGAGCGGGAGGACATTGCCTCGCACCTGCACGATTCGGTGTTGCAGACCCTCGCCCTCATTCAGCGGCAGGCACATTCGCCCAGCGAGGTCGCGCGTCTGGCTCGCGGCCAGGAGCGCGAGCTTCGTCAATGGCTGTTCGGCCGGTCCCGCGGTGACAACGGTTCACTGGCCGGTGCGATCGTGACCCTCGCCGCCGAGGTGGAGGACCACTACGGCGTCACGGTCGAGACGGTGACGGTCGGGGACACCGATCTCGACGAGGGGTCGACCGCAGTTCTCGGCGCCACCCGCGAGGCGTTGGTGAACGCGGCCAAGCACTCCGGCGTCGCGTCGGTGGACGTGTACCTCGAGGTCGAGGACGACGAGGTGAGTGTGTTCGTGCGCGACCGTGGCGTGGGCTTCGACGTGGACTCGGTTCCCGAGGATCGAGCAGGGTTGGCGAAGTCGATTCGTGCGCGCGTCGAGCGCCGGGGTGGCGCGGTGTCCGTGCGATCGGCGCCCGGTCGCGGGACCGAGGTTGCGCTGCGCATGCCGCGAAAGGTGAACACGCAATGAGTGATTCCCTGAGGGTGTTCCTCGTCGACGACCATCAGGTTTTCCGTTCCGGCGTGCGCGCGGAGTTGAGCAGCATCGACGACATCGAGGTGGTGGGGGAGGCCGGAACTGTCGCCGAGGCCGTGCGCGGGATCGATGCCCTGGCCCCCGACGTGGTGCTGCTCGATGTACACATGCCCGATGGCGGCGGGGTGGCGGTGTTGGCCCGGATCGCACCCGGGCCGGCGTGTCTGGCGTTGAGTGTGTCCGACGCGGCCGAGGACGTGATCGCCGTGATTCGTGCCGGGGCACGGGGATATGTCACCAAGAGCGTCTCCGGTGCCGAACTGGCGGACGGTGTTCGCCGTGTCGCCGGGGGTGACGCGGTCTTCGGTCCGCGCCTGGCGGGTTTCGTGCTCGACTCCTTCACCGGGAAGGCGCCCGAGGCCGTCCCTGATCGTGAGCTCGAGTCGTTGACCCCGCGCGAGCGCGAGGTGTTGCGGCTGCTCGCGCGCGGCTACACCTATCGCGAGATCGCGGAGGATCTGGTGATCTCGGTGCGGACCGTGGAGACCCACACCTCGAACGTGCTGCGCAAGACTCAGCAGTCCAACCGACACGCGCTCAGCCGCTGGGCACATGGTCGGCGGATCGATTAGGCGCCGAGGTCCGATATTTTCTTTTTATTGTTATTTATATCGAGAACGAAATTATTGTCATCTATTCCAAAGAATCTCCATAAGTCTGTCCTGGCCGAAACTCTGTGCGTACAGTCCTGTGCACCAATCGAGTTCGGCTCCGGGAACCCTCCTTCGATGGCCATTCCTCCGAGTCGTCTGCACTGTTCGACGGAGAGGTTGACATGGGCGAGACACGTCGCGAGGCACGGCTGGCCGCACGCAAGCGAGCAGCACACGCCCGCAGGTCCCTGATGGCGCAACGCTCGGCGGCGGGGATGGCCATTGCGGCCAGCGTCATCGCCGTCGGCGGCATCACCACACCGTCCGCGAGGTCCGTCTCCACGACCACTGTCGGCGCCCCGCCGTTCGGCGGCGGTGTTTCACCGTCGAGCGCAGCGCCCGGCGGCACGGTCGGGCAGCCGCCGTCCACCTCGGCCCCGGCGATCGTCGATACCTCGACCACCACCGGCAGCGCTCCCACGTCCTCCATCGAGGCGAAGACCGTGGCTTTGACACCGGTGTGGACGATGCTCGGCATTGCGCCCCCGGCACCTGTTTCCCCGGGGCCGGTACCCCCAGCTCTTGTTGCCCCGGCCCCCGCGCCGGGTCCCTCGACGGCGAGCGTCGGTCTGCCTCTCGCCCCTGTCGGTGCGGCTTCGGCCACCGTCGTCCTGGCGTCGAGCGCCGCCACCGTGCCCACCACGGTCAGCGCACCGCGCGTGAATCTGCTCTCGACACCGTCGTCCGCCGCGCCGAGCTCGACCGCAGCGGCGTCCACGACGCCGAGTGGCCCCTTCGTTCTGGTCCTGCCCTACCTGTTCGGTGACGGCGCCGATGCCCCTGCCGACTGCACGGGCCCTGCCTGCAACGGCGGTAACGGCGGCATCTTCGGTGGCAACGGTGGTAAGGGCGCCAACGGCGGGCGCGGCGGCAACGCCGGGCTGTTCGGCAACGGCGGTGCCGGTGGTGACGGAATGGCCCCCGGAGTCGCCGGCGGCGCCGGGGGCAACGGCGGTCTGTTCGGTGGCAACGGCGGCAACGGCGGCAAGGGCGGGCTGGGCGCCAAGGGAGGTGACGGCGGCAACGCCGGCGCGCAGTCGCTGTACGGCCGAGGTGGCAACGGCGGTGCCGGCGGCAACGGAACCGCGGGAACTCCCGGGGTCGTCGGTACGACCGGAGCCACGGGCACCACGGGTGCTGCGGGCATCGCGGGCGCGGCCGGCACACCAGGTGCCACGGGGTTGGCCGGCGCGACCGGTACCACCGGCGCGACCGGTGCCAACGGCACGACGGGCGCCAACGGTGTGAACTCCCCGTCCAATACCAGTCAGGCCGCGCCGGGAATCCCGGGCGCCAGCGTCGTCGGCGTCGCCGGCATCACCACCGCAGGCGCCGGCGGGCAGGGTGCCAACGGCACGGTGCCCGGCCAGACCGGCGGCAACGGCGGCGACGGCGGATCCAACTCGTCACCGAGCGGCATCAACACCGGCGGTTCGGGCGGCCGCGGAGGTGACGGCGGCCCCGGCGCGTCCGGCGGCAACGGCGGAACCGGTGGCTTCTCGACCAACGCCAACGGCATCGCCGTCGGCGGTGGCGGCGGCGCCGGCGGAACCGGGGGTGTCGGCGGCGGGGCCGGTGGAAACGGTGGTGCCGGTGGCGCAGCTCGTGATCCCGGACCGTCGTTGGCCAACGGTGGAAACGGTGGTGCTGGTGGCCAGGGTGGAACCGGTGCTGCGGGTGCTGCGGGTACCAACGGTGCAGCGGGCGGTGTCGGCGGTCAGGGTGGCGACGGCACCGCGGGCGGTGCCGGTGGCGTGGGCGGTTCGGGTACCGCCGGTGGCCCGGGTGGTATCGGCGGGACCGGCGGTGTCGGCGGGGCCGGTACCGCAGGAACCCCGGCCGGTGCCGGAGGTGCCGGTGGACGCGGCGGACTCTTCGGCGCCGGCGGGTCCGGCGGTGCCGGAGGAATCGGTGGCCCGGGCGGAGCTGGTGGAACCGGCGGCATCGGTGGGACCGGCGGCACGGGCGGGACCGGCGGCGCGGCCGGAAACGGCGGTGTCGGTGGTGACGGCGGTGCTGCGGGCTCCGGAGGCGTGGGTGGCGTCGGCGGCGCCGGCGGCAACGGTGGAAACGGTGCGCAGGGCGGACCCGGTGGAAACGGTGGCAACGGTGGCAACTCCGCCGGTGACGGCCGGATCGGTGAGGGCGGCCCCGGGGGTATCGGCGGGGCCGGTGGAGCCGGTGGCGCTGCGGGCACCGGTGGTGCCGGCGGCGTGGGCGGCGCAGCGGGCAATCCCGGTGCGGGCGGTCTGGGCGGCGCGGCGGGCACTCCCGGTGCCGGTGGCGCGGGCGGTGCCGGTGGCGCAGGTGGTGCCGGTGGCGCGGGCGGTGCCGGTGGCGCGGGTGGTGCCGGTGGCGCCGCAGGCGCGGGTGGGCTCTTCGGTACCCCCGGCAGCGCCGGAACAGCAGGTGCCCGGGGAACTACGGGTGCCACCGGTCAGGCCGGCTCCACGGGAGCCACCGGTCAGGCTGGTTCGGCGGGAGCGTCGGGCACTGCCGGATCTGCCGGTAACACGGGCGCTGCAGGGCAGTCCGGTGCCACCGGCGCCTCCGGTGCCTCCGGAACCGCGGGCACCGACGGTGCTGCGGGCGCCGACGGATCTGCCGGGGCCTCGGGATCCAAGGTTCCGCGGTGATGCTTTCTCGCTGAGGGCTCCGCGGTGAGTCACCCGCGGCGTCCGGTGCAGTGATGTCGGTGCGGAATCCACGTCCAGAACGTGGATTCCGCACCGACATGTCTTGTCTTCGGGGCCTACAGCGGGGGGCCTACAGCAGCAGTGCGAGCAGAACGATCACCATGATCAGTGCGGCGATGCCGATCCCGACATAGAGGGTGATGTTCGACTTCTTCTGTCCGCGTGGTGGTTTGACCTCGAACGCCGGAGCCGAGTACGACGCCGTGGGGCGCGGGACACGGTCGAGTGGGGTGCCGGACGAGGCGATGGGCAGCCCGGTCATGGTCTGTCCGTAGATCCTCTCCGCCCGTCCGCCCGTACGTGCACCGCGGCGCGCCCAGTACGGGATGGTGCCGTCCGCGGCGGTGAGGGGATGGTTGATGATCGAGCCGGGGTGTCCGTTCCTACCGACGGCCAGGGCGATCAGCCGATCACGGACCTCGCTCATGGTCGGGCGCCGGGCAGGGTCGGGTTCGAGCATGTCGAGCAGGGTCGCGGTCATTGCCGCGCTGCGCCGGGGCGCGATGATCTGAGCTCGGGCGACCTTGCGCAGCAACGCAATCGAGTCGTTGTCGAGTCCGAACGGTGGTTGGCCCTCGGTGGCGGTGTAGAGGGTCGCGCCGAGGGAGAACACGTCGCTGGCCTCGGTGGGGTCGGCGCCGCGGGCGACCTCGGGGGCGAAGTATTCGGGGGTGCCGGTGATGACGCTGTTGTCCTGCTCGTTGCGATCGGTCTTCGCTCGCGAGATTCCGAAGTCGCTGATCTTGACCATGCCCATGCCGCTGCCGCGGTCGGCGATGAGGATGTTGCCGGGTTTGATGTCGCGGTGCAGGATGCCGGCGGCGTGCGCGGCGGCGAGTGCGTCGGCCACCTGCGCGCCGATCTGGATCACCTCGTAAGGGGCGATGGTCTCGGTGACGTGCAGGGCCATCGCGAGGCTGCGCGAGGGCAGATACTCCATGATCAGCCACGGCTCGCCGCCGTCGATCGCCACGTCGTGCATCGCGATCGCGTGCGGACTGTCCAGTTGCGCGGCCATGCGACCCTCGCGCATGGCACGTTCACGGATCTCCCGCGCCTCCTCGGGGGGCAGGCCCTCGGTGGATGTGGCCTGCTTGACGGCCACTTTTCGACTGAGCAAGGTGTCGTTGGCGAGCCACACCGCGCCCATGCCACCGCCGCCGAGCTTCGAATCGAGCCGGTACCGCCCGGCGAGCAGATAGTCCGGGCCGATGACCGACCGTGAGCGCTGTTGATCCGACACGGTGCGAGGTTATCCGAGAGTGGGTCCGATCGCTCTCGCGTTCACCGCCTTGACGTTCGCCTCCGAGTCGGGTCTACTGAGAAAGTATTCGAAAGCGTGTTCGAAAGAGGTGGATCGTGCCGATCTCGGTGGACCTGGTCGAGGGCATCTCCCGCGCCGAACGCATGGAGCATCTGCGTGCCCGCCTCGCCGGTGTCCGCGCATCCCGGCAGTCGGACACCCCGGAGCCTCCGGCGACCCTGTCGCAGCCTCCGGCGACCCTGCCGGTACCGGAGCCCCTGGCGCAGTTGCTCCCGCACGGCGGGTTGGCCCGCGGCAGCGTGGTGTCGGTGTCCGGGGCGTCGTCGCTCCTGGTCGGAATGATCGCGGCGGCAACGGCATCGGGCCGTCACGCCGCGGTCGTCGGGGTGCCGCGGCTCGGTCTGCTCGCTGCCGCCGAGATGGGCGCCGAACTCTCGCGTGTGGCCGTCGTACCCGATCCCGGGGCGGACGCCGTGGAAGTGGCCGCGGTGCTCCTCGACGGCATCGACATGGTGGTTCTCGGTCTCGGCGGCGCCGTGGTACCGCCCTCGCGGTCGCGGGCGGTTCTTGCCCGTGTGCGTGCCAAAGGATCGGTCCTGCTGGTCACCGACGGGCAGTGGGAGGGCGTCGCAGCGCACCTCGACGCTCGTGTCGACGGCTACGGCGGCATAGGTGCCGGGCACGGTCGAGTGCGCTCGGTGAACCTGGAGGTGACCGCGCAGGGGCGGGCGGTGCGCCCGCGGACCGCCCGCATCGAGGTGGTGTACACCGACGGTCGGGTGCTCTGGCGTGGCCAGCCCGGCGTATCCGCCGGCCAGCAGCGTTCCGTCGTGGCCGTTCCGTCGTGACCGCGGGGCCCACTACCGCCGCACCCGGTCGCGTTCTCGCGGTGTGGTGCCCGGACTGGCCGGCGGTCGCTGCCGCGGCCGCAGCGGCGATCCCCGCCACCACGCCGGTCGCGGTGATCCTGGCCAACCGGGTGATCGCCTGTTCGGCCACGGCGCGCACCGAGGGGGTGCGGCGAGGACTGCGCAAACGGGAGGCTCAGGCCCGCTGCCCGCACCTGTACGTCGCCCTGGCGGACACCGATCGTGACGCGCGTCTGTTCGAACCCGTCGCCGCGGCCATCGATGCGTCGGTACCGGGTCTCGAGGTGCTCAGGCCGGGTCTGGCGGTGCTGTCCGCACGCGGTGCGGCCCGATTCTTCGGGTCGGAGGAGGCCGCAGCGGAGCGCCTGGTCGACGATGTCGCGGCCACCGGCGTCGAGTGCCAGATCGGGATCGCCGACGAGATGAGCACGGCGGTCGTCGCGGCCCGGCACGGGGTGGTGGTGCCGCGCGGTGGGGGAGCGCAGTTCCTGGCCCCACTGTCGATGCAGGAACTCGCTGCCGAGCCCGCTCTGGCCGCTCCGGATCGCGTCGAGTTGGTGGACCTGCTGTACCGGCTCGGTATTCGCACCATCGGTGACTTCGGCGCGCTGTCCCCGGTCGATGTCGCATCACGTTTCGGTGTCGACGCGGTGGCCGCGCACCGCAGCGCGCGAGGTGAACCCGAGCGGCCGCCGTCGGCGCGCGTGCTGCCACCCGATCTGGACGTGGAGTACCTGTGCGATCCACCCATCGAGCGGGTGGACGCGGCTGCGTTCGCCGGGCGCGCACTCGCCGACCGTCTACACCTGACACTCTCGGCAGCCGGGGTGGCCTGTACCCGGTTGCTGGTGCAGGCGCGCACCGGCAACGGCGAACATCTCTCCCGCATCTGGCGCTGCGCCGAACCACTGACCCCCGAGGGCACCGCTGATCGAATTCGCTGGCAACTCGACGGGTGGCTCACCGGGCGAAGTGAGAACAAGCCCACCGCCGGCATCACCGTCCTGCGACTCGAACCCGTCGAGGCGGTTCCGGCGGGAGCCCTGCAACTCGGACTCTGGGGTGGGATCGGTGACGAGGACGAGCGCGCTCGCCGAGCTCTGGTGCGTGTGCAGGGGCTGCTCGGCGGTGACGCGGTGCGCGTCGGGGTGCTCAGCGGTGGCCGAGGGCCGGGCGAGCGGGTCACTCTGCTGCCGCTGGGCGACGAACTGGTTCCCGACGCCGACCCGTCGGCGCCCTGGCCGGGGCGCCTGCCCGGTCCGTCGCCGACCACGCTGCTGCCCACCCGCCCCGAGGTGAGCGTCCTGGCCGGCGATGCACGGCAGGTTCGCATCACCGATCGCGGGTGTTTCGATGCTCCGCCGGAGCGTGTGCGGTGGGGGAGTCGGGAGATGACCGTGCACGAGTGGGCCGGTCCGTGGTCGGTGGACGAGCGCTGGTGGGATCTGTCGGCGACCTCCACGGCGCGGCACATCTCGCGCGTGCAGGTGGTCATCGACGATGCCCGCGCCCTGCTGCTGTTCCACGCCGACGGTCGATGGTTCGTGGAGGGCATCTACGAATGACGGCATCGATCCTGCACGCCGATCTCGACTCGTTCTACGCCTCGGTCGAGCAGCGCGACGACCCGTCGCTACGCGGCCGACCGGTGATCGTCGGCGGGGGCGTGGTGTTGGCGGCGAGCTACGAGGCCAAGGCATACGGGGTTCGCACGGCCATGAGTGGTCGGCAGGCGCGAATACTGTGTCCGCAGGCCGTGACGGTGCCCCCGCGTATGGCCGCGTACTCGCGGGCCAGCGCCGATGTGTTCGCGGTGTTCGCCGACACCACCCCCGTGGTCGAGGGCATCTCCATCGACGAGGCGTTCCTCGACGTCTCCGGCCTCGCGCGACTGGTGGGCTCGCCCATGAGTATCGGGGCGAGGTTGCGCGAGAGAGTCGCCGGCGAGGTGGGTCTGCCCATCACCGTGGGGGTGGCGCGCACGAAGTTCATGGCCAAGATCGCCAGTGGCGTCGCCAAACCCGATGGGCTGCTCGAGGTTCCACCCGATCGAGAACTGGAGTTCCTGCACCCACTCGGTGTCGAACGCATGTGGGGCGTCGGCAGGGTCACCGCCGCCGCCCTGCACTCGGTCGGTGTCTCGACCATCGGTGACCTGGCCGGGTATCGGCACACCGACCTGGTGGCACTGCTCGGAACCGGTGCGGCAGAGCACCTGCACGCGCTCTCCCACGGTATCGACCATCGCCCCGTTCGCACCGGCGTGCGCCAGCGGTCGGTGGGCGCCCAGCACGCACTGGGTCGGCGGGCTCATACCGCCGAGGAGATCGATGCCACGCTCGCCGCGCTCGTCGACCGCGTCGCCCATCGGATGCGGCGCAGCGATCGTATCGGCCGCACGCTCACCCTGCGGCTGCGCTTCGACGACTACACCCGCGCCACCCGATCGCACACCCTGGCCCGGCCGACGGCACAGACGGACATCCTGCTCGGCGCTGCTCGCCGGTTGCTCTCGGCCGCAACACCATTGATACAGGCCAACGGTCTGACCCTCGTCGGGGTCGCCGTGTCCAACATCGACAGCGCTCTCACCGCGCAACTCGAGCTGCCCTTCGACACCACCGAATCCGATCTCGACCGCGCGCGGGACGAGGTGATCGGGCGCTTCGGCGGTGGTGCGCTCACACGTGGCGCTCTAGTGCCCGATTCCCACCTTGCGATGCAGGCGGCTCATCCACGACGGCGCCCACCAGTTGGCCTCACCCATCAACTTCACCAGTGAGGGCACCAGCAGCATGCGAATCACGGTGGCGTCGATGATGAGTGCCGCGATCATCCCGACTCCGAGGAACCGCATGATCGACAGGCCAGATGCGGTGAACGCCCCGGTGACGATGATCAGGATCAGCGCCGCCGCGGTGACGATGCGCCCGGTGCGTTGCGCCCCGACGAGCACCGATTCCTCCGTACTGGCACCCTGAGTCCGCGCCTCGACCATGCGTGACATCAGGAACACCTCGTAGTCGGTGGACAGCCCGAACACCACGGCCAGCAGCAGCACCACGAACGTCGACTCGAGCGGTGCCGGGGTGACCGCGAGAAGCCCTGCGCCGTGACCGAGTTGGAAGATCAACGTCAGCAACCCGAAGGTGGCCGACAGGCTCAGTGCGGCCATGAGCACAGCCTTGATCGGCAGCACCACCGACCCGAACGCCAGGAAGAGCAGCACCAGGGTCGAGAGCACCATGATCGCGATCATCCACGGCAGCCCTGCGATGATCGCGGTGTTGCTGTCCAGGAGCAGTGCCACCGTTCCCCCGATGGTGGCGGTGGTGCCATCGGGCGGGCTCAGAGCACGCAGACCACGAACGACGGCGTTGGTCGAATCCCGGTTCGCCCCATCGGTGTAGGTGGCCTGTAGCACCACGTAGTCGTCCTTGGCTCCGATGAAGTCGACCGTCGCCACCCCCGGGATCGCCCGCGCCGCGGAGGTGAACGCGTTGATCGCGGTGCCGTCCGGTCGCGACCCGGCCCCTTCGAGCACGATCACGGAGGCGTCCCCGGTTCCGGTGAAGTCGGAGGCGATGGTCTCCGACGCGACGCGCGCCGGGTCGTCGGCCGGTAGGGCGGTGTAGGACGCCTGCCCCAGCTGAGCCGAGAACAGCGGGGCGGCGAGCACCAGCAGAGCCGCGGTGATGACGGTCGCCACGATGCCGGGCCGCTTCATCACGGTCGTGACCACCGAACCCCACAGCTTGTGCGCGCGTTCCTCCGCGCGGTCCGACGCGGTGCGGCTCCAGGTGATCGCGTTGATCCGCCCACCGAGGATGGCCAGCAGCGCGGGAACCGCGGTCAACGACAGCGCGGCGGCGCACACCACCGCGGCCATGGCGCCCAGGCCGAGGGAGCGGATCACCGCCTGCGGGAAGATCAGCATTCCCGAGAACGCGAACACCAGCAGGAGCGCCGAGAACATGACGGTGCGTCCGGCGGTGAGGACGGTGCGCACGGCGGCCTCGCCGGGGTCGTCGCCCGCCCGCATCTGCTCTCGGAATCGGCTGACGATGAACAGCCCGTAGTCGATCGCCAGGCCCAGGCCCAGCAGTGATGCCACGTTGATCGAGAACGAGCTCACCTGCGTCACCGTCGTGAGCACACGCAGCACGGCCAGGGCGCCGAGCACCGACAGCACTCCCACCACCACGGGCACAGCGGCGGCGACGAGCCCTCCGAAGATCACCACCAGCAGGATCAGGGTGATCGGGATGGCGATCAGTTCGGCGCGCACCAGATCCTTCTCGAGCCGAGTGCTGAACGCGACCTCGACCACCGCGCCGCCGGAGAACTTCGAGTCCACGCCGGGGACCTCGAGCTTGGCCAGGCGGTCGGCGAACGTCGCGAGGGTGATTCCGGTGTTCGGACCGAGCTTGACGGTGACCAGTCCCCGCGTGCCGTCGGTGGAGACGAGCTTGGGTTTGACCAGCGGACTCGCCGTCCAGTACGACATGACCGCCTCGGGCCGTACCTCCTGCTGGAAGGCGTCGAGAACTGCCTGCACCCGCGGTCCGATGCTCTCGAGGGAGGTCCCTTCCGGCGCGGTGTAGATGGCCACGATGTCGGGTGTGCCGGTTTGCAGGTCGGCCACCTTGTCGATCACCTGCGCGGATTCACTATCGGGATCGATGATCGTGGTCTGGCTCAGTTGACCGAACACTCCCAGACCCCAGGCGCCGGCAATCACCACCACCAGGACCGAGGTGATCAGCACCGGCCACCGTCGGCGAACGGAGAAGCGCGCCCAGCGTGTCATCGAAATCGGTCTCCACTCGGTTGGTCGGGGTGAGATGCCGACAGCGTCTCGACATGCCGGCAGGTTACAGAGCAGCGACGATACTTCGAGCCAGGTCGGTGCCCGACCGCCACGCACTCTCCACGCGTGCAGACCCGCTCGGGCACCACTGATCGCCCGCGCGCCCGAGCAGGCGACCATCACACTCGCTCAGGTCGAACGAGCGATCGTGCGTCGCCGCGGGCTTGGCATAGGTCCATCGGTGCGCATGGGTCCACATCGGCTCGCCCGTGCCGATCACCTCCGTCAGTGCACGCACCACCGGCTCGACCGCGCCGGATGGATCGCTCAGGTGTCGGCCTGCTCTGGCGGACGAGCAGTGGGCCACCAGTACCGGGGCACCGTCGCCGCGCCGTGATCCGTCGTCGGCGACGAAGTCGAGATCGGGATGATCGTGCACGAATGCCGCCGCGTCGAAAGTCCATGTGCGCTCGGCGAATCCGCACACAGTGGCGATGACGGGATCGTACGCGACCGCGTCGGGCATCGGATCGACAGCGGCGGCCTGGGGGTCGGGCATCGCGAGCACCACATGACCCTCGGGCAGGGAGTCGACGGTGGTGGTGGTGACGTCGAACCCGTCGAGCAGCTCGCGCACCAGTGACCGCAGCCCGGACGCGGTGGCCCAGCGCATCGGTCCGGTGGTCGAGCTCTGTCCAGCCAGCGGTGAGACCACCGCGAAGGTGTCGGTCCACTCGCGCGCGAGCCCACTGGTGCGCCACCGCTGCGCCACGGCCGCGAACTCGTCGTCTCGCACCGTGAAGTAGCCGGCGCCGATGTCGACGCGCCGGCCGTGCAGCTCCGGGGATGCCATTCGCCCGCCCGGTGCCCGCCCACGGTCGAGCAGCGTCACCGCCACCCCGTGTTCTCGGAGCATCACCGCGCATGCCGCTCCGGCGATGCCCGCTCCCACGATGGTGACTCGATCGCTCATGCGTCGGTTCTACCCGACCGGGACCTCGGAGCAGGAACGGGGTCATCACGCGCGGGCCACATCGGGAACGGCTGAGGTGCCCTACCCGCCGCGGGGTCGAAACGTGTCGGTGGTCCGTGCTCCAATGGGAACAGGTGTTCGATTATGGATGGTCGTCCAGGAAGGTGCGGTGCTATGGGGTGGAACGAGGGGCCGCCGACGTGGTCGGAGATGGAGCGCATCCTCTCCGGCCGCCCGCATGTCGTCGACCCTCTGGCAGAGCACCCCATCGGCGACGGTGGCGACAGTCCGGCCTGGTCACGTAAGCGCGCGCCCTATCGCGGTGCGGTCACGGCGGTGGCCGGGTCGGTCGTGCCGTATGCCGAACTCCACGCGCATTCGGCCTTCAGCTTTCTCGACGGCGCCAGTTCGCCGGAGGAGATGGTCGAGGAGGCGTCGCGGCTGGGTCTCGAGGCGCTCGCACTGACCGATCACGACGGGATGTACGGCGTCGTCCGCTTCGCGGAGGCTGCGCGCGAACTCGGTGTGGGAACGGTGTTCGGGTCCGAACTGTCCCTGGGTTCCCAGTTGTCCCCGAGATCCCAGTTGTCCCCGAGTTCCCAGTCGTACCCGGGTTCGCACGGGCCGAGCGAGTCTCGCGCCGGCTCGGCCGATCCTGGTGGCGATCACCTGCTGGTCCTGGCGCGCGGGCAGGAGGGGTATCGGCGCCTGTCCCGCCGAATTTCGGCGGCCCACATGGACGGTGGTCGTAAAGGATTGCTGCAGTACGACATCCGAACTCTCGCCGAGGAGGCCGATGGGCACTGGCAGATCCTCACCGGATGCCGCAAGGGCAGTGTTCGCCGAGCGTTGGCGACGGGTGGTCCGGACGCCGCCGAACGGGCGTTGCGCGAGCTGATGGATTTGTTCGGCCACGACCGGGTCACCGTCGAACTCACCCGCCACGGTCTGCCCGAGGACGACGAGAACAACGACGCTCTGGCATCGATCGCAGCCGAGCTCGGCGTTGCGGTCATTGCCACGACCGGCGCCCACTACGCGGCCCCGAACCGTCGTCGGCTGGCGATGGCCATGGCAGCGGTGCGCGCCCGGCGCAGTCTCGACGAGGCCGCGGGGTGGCTGGCTCCTCTCGGTGGTTCGCACCTGCGGTCCGGAGCGGAGATGGCGCAGTTGTTCGCGCGTTACCCGAGTGCAGTGCCCGCCGCGGCTGCGTTGGGTCGCGAGTGTGCGTTCGATCTCGCGCTCATCGCACCGCAGTTGCCCCCGTTCGACGTGCCCCCCGGCCACACCGAGATCAGTTGGCTCCGTGTGCTCGCCGAGACCGGAGCGAGGCGTCGCTTCGGTCCTCGGGCGAGCAATCCGCGGGCCTACCAGCAGATCGAGCACGAACTCCGCATCATCGGACAGCTCGATTTCCCGGGCTACTTCCTAGTGGTCCATGACATCGTGGATTTCTGTCGTCGCAACGACATTCTCTGCCAGGGCCGGGGGTCGGCCGCGAATTCCGCCGTGTGCTACGCCATCGGCATCACCAACGTCGATCCTGTGAAGAACGCGTTGCTGTTCGAGCGGTTCCTCTCGATCGAACGCGACGGCCCACCCGACATCGACGTCGATATCGAGTCCGATCGGCGCGAGGAGGCCATCCAGCACGTCTACCGCAAGTACGGACGCAATTACGCCGCGCAGGTCGCCAACGTGATCACCTACCGCGGCAAGTCGTCGGTGCGGGACATGGCCCGCGCACTGGGCTTCTCGCAGGGCCAGCAGGATGCGTGGAGTAAACGGATCACCCGATGGTCGGGAGTGGGGTCCACGGCTGCCGATTCCGGTATCCCCGCACCGGTTCTGGAACTGGCGGCCCAGATCGAGAACTATCCGCGCCATCTCGGCATCCACTCCGGCGGAATGGTGATCTGCGATCGCCCCATCGCCGACGTGTGTCCGGTGGAGTGGGCGCGGATGGAGAACCGCAGCGTCCTGCAGTGGGACAAGGACGATTGCGCTGCCGTGGGCCTGGTCAAGTTCGACATGCTCGGCCTGGGCATGCTGTCGGCTCTGCACTACATGATCGACCTGGTGGCCGAGCACAAAGGGATCACGGTCGACCTCGCTCAACTGGACCTGTCGGAGAAGGCGGTCTACGACATGTTGCAGCGTGCCGACTCGGTGGGGGTGTTCCAGGTGGAGTCGCGCGCTCAGATGGCCACGTTGCCACGGCTGAAACCGCGGGAGTTCTACGATCTGGTGGTCGAGGTCGCGCTCATCAGACCCGGTCCGATCCAGGGCAATTCGGTGCACCCGTACATTCGACGGCGCAACGGTCTCGAGGAGATCACCTTCGATCACCCTTCGCTCGAGAAGGCCCTCGAGCGCACGCTCGGAGTGCCGCTGTTCCAGGAGCAGCTGATGCAGATGGCCGTCGACGTCGCCGGGTTCACCACCACCGAGGCCGATCAGTTGCGTCGGGCGATGGGATCCAAACGCAGCCCGGAGAAGATGGAGCGGCTGCGTGCGCGATTCTACGAAGGAATGGAGTCGACGCACGGCATCACCGGTGAGGTCGCCGACCGTATCTTCGCCAAGTTGTACGCCTTCGCCAATTTCGGTTTCCCCGAGAGCCATTCACAGAGTTTCGCGTCGCTGGTCTTCTACTCCTCGTGGTTCAAGTTGCATCATCCCGCTGCCTTCTGTGCGGGTCTGCTCCGCGCCCAGCCGATGGGCTTCTACTCCCCGCAGTCGCTCGTGGCCGATGCCCGCAGACACGGTGTGGTGATCCACGGACCGGACGTCAACGCGAGCCTGCCGCACGCAACCCTCGAGGCGGCCGGGGAGCAGATTCGGCTCGGATTGGCCGACGTGCGGTACGTGGGCGCCGACCTCGCGCAGGCCATCGTCACCGCCCGGGCGGACGGGGGACCGTTCGTCTCGTTCCTCGATCTCACCGGGCGGGTGGAGTTGTCCGTCGCGCAGGCGGAGTCGTTGGCCACCGCCGGCGCACTCGGCTGCTTCGGCATCACCCGGCGGGAAGCACTGTGGGCTGCCGGCGCCGCAGCGGCCGAGCGTCCCGATCGTCTGCCCGGGCTCGGCGCGTCGACGCGTTCACCGGCCCTGCCGGGCATGAGCGCATGGGAGCTCGCGGCCGCGGACGTGTGGGCCACCGGGGTGACGCCGGATTCGTACCCCACCCAGTTCCTGCGCACGCATCTCGACGAGGTGGGGGTGGTGCCCGCCAATCGTCTGCTCTTCGTTCCCGACGGTGATCGCGTGCTGGTGGCGGGCGCGGTGACACATCGGCAGAGACCGGCAACGGCCGCGGGCGTCACCTTCATCAATCTCGAGGACGAGACGGGGATGGTCAACGTGGTGTGCTCGGTGGGTCTGTGGGCGAAGTACCGTTCGCTGGCCCAGTTGTCGCAATCACTGTTCGTGCGCGGGAAGGTGCAGAACGCCGAGGGTGCGGTGACGGTGGTGGCCGACCGACTCGAGCCGCTGGACCTGCGGGTGATCCTGAGGTCACGGGACTTCCGCTGATGCCACCGCTCGCGCCTGATCCCGCCGAGCGTTCAGCGCTTCTCGGCGCCGGCGAACCCGTGCTGACGCCAGGCCTCGTACAGCGCGATCGACGCCGCGTTGGCCAAGTTCAGCGAGCGCCGCCCCGCCAGCATCGGGATGCGGACGGTGTCCGTCAGATGAGGGTCCGCGAGCACCTCGTCCGACAACCCGGTGGGCTCGGGACCGAACAGCAGCACGTCGTCCGGGCGGTAGGCGATGTCGGTGTAGCCGGTGCTCGCGTGCGCGGTGAAGGCGAACACCCGTGCCGGCAGCAGCGCGTCCCACGCATACGCGAGTGAGGGGTGCACGGTCACCGACGCCAGGTCGTGGTAGTCCAGGCCGGCGCGGCGCAACTTGGGTTCGGAGAGATCGAAACCGAGCGGCTCCACCAGATGCAATTCGCACCCGGTGACGGCCGACAGGCGAATGGCGTTGCCGGTGTTCTGCGGGATACGAGGTTCGTGGAACATCAGTCGGAACACCGCACCAGCCTGCCACCCATCGGCGCTCGACCGCGCCGGTGGCCGGGCACGCTGGTGGAAACAGTGCGGGGCAACGTGACAAGCTAGCCGTCGTGACGGCACAGCGCTTGGACGGCAAGATCACTCGCGACGAGATTTTCGCTGATCTGCGGACACGTGTCGCCGAGCTCGCCACGCGCGGGGTGACACCCGGCCTGGCCACGGTGTTGGTGGGGGATGATCCGGGTTCGGCCGCCTACGTCCGCGGCAAGCACAACGACTGCGCCAAGGTCGGCATCCGCTCGATCCGTAAGGACCTGCCGGCCGACACCACCACCGACCAGCTCGACGCCGTCATCGACGAGCTCAACGCCGATCCCGAGTGCACCGGGTACATCGTGCAACTCCCGGTTCCCGCGCACCTCGACGCGAACCGGGCACTGGAGCGGATCGATCCGGACAAGGACGCCGACGGGCTGCACCCGGTGAACCTCGGTCGGCTGGTATTGGGTGCACCTGCGCCGCTGCCGTGCACCCCGCGCGGCATCGTGCATCTGCTCCGGCGCTACGAGGTTCCCCTCGACGGCGCGCACGTGGTGGTGGTCGGGCGCGGTGTCACGGTGGGTCGTCCGCTCGGGCTGATTCTCACTCGACGATCCGAGAACGCCACGGTCACGCTGTGCCACACCGGTACACGCGATCTCGCCGACCATCTGCGCCGGGCCGACATCGTCGTCGCCGCGGCGGGGGTTCCCGGCATGATCACCGCGGAGATGATCTCGCCGGGCGCCGCGGTGGTCGACGTCGGTGTCAGCCGCACGGACGAGGGACTGCGCGGAGACGTCGCCGCCGATGTCGCCGATGTGGCCGGATACCTCTCGCCGAATCCGGGCGGTGTCGGACCGTTGACACGTGCGTTCCTGCTCACCAACGTCGTCGAGCGCGCCGAGCGCACAAATGTCGTCGAGCGCGCCGAGCGCACAAATGTCGTCGAGCGCGCCGAGCGGGCGGCGAACCGATGAGGGGGCACCGGTGACGGAACCCGGTGACCGGCGATGACCGGCCTGCGGCGCAGTATCCCGATGCTGATCGTGCTCGCGGTGGTGATCGCTGCCCTGGTTCTGGTGCTCGCCGATCGGTGGCGTCGCGGCGCGTTCATCCTGGGTATCGCGGTTCTGCTCGCCGCTGCCCTGCGCCTGGTGACCTCCGACGATGCGGCCGGTCTGCTGGCAGTGCGGAGCAAGCGCGTCGATGTGATCACGATGCTCGGGGTGGGCACCGCGATCGTGGTGCTCGCGGTCTCCATCGACCCACTCGGCACCGGCTAGGACACGCTCCGCGACAGCTCGATCGTGCGGCGGACCAGGTCGGCCACTGCGTCCGCTTCGATGAGGAACCCGTCGTGTCCGTAGATGGAAGTGATGGTCGACAACCCGTCGCAGCCCGGCAGGAGGTCCGCCATCTCCTGCTGCAGGCGGATCGGATACAGCTGGTCGGTGTCCACCCCGCCCACGACGATCGGCACCGGGCACGAGGACAGTGCGGTGTCCACACCGCCGCGCCCGTAGCCCACATCGTGCAGGTTCAGCGCGCCCGTGAGGGCGACGTAGGTTCCGGCGTCGAAACGCTCGAGCAACTTCGTGGACTGGTGCTGGAGGTAGCTCTCGATGGCGTACCGGCCGTCGGCGCGCACGTTCTCGGACCCCTGCGCGGCATTGCCGAACCGCGCGTCGAGTTCAAACTCCGTGCGATAGGTCAGGTGCGCCATCCGCCGTGCCAGCGCCAGACCGTTGTCGGGTGAGGACCCCGTGCCGTAGTAGTCGCCGCCGTTCCAGTGCGGGTCCGTTCTGATCATGTCGATCTGGACGGTCTGGTTCCCGATCTGGGCGGCGGTCGCGCGCGCCGAGGTGGCCAGCACCAGGGCCGCGCGTACCCGATCCGGGTAGGTGACCGACCATTCCAGCGAGCGCATTCCGCCCATCGATCCGCCGATGACGGCGGCGAACCGGTCGATCCCCACCCGATCGGCGAAGATCCGCTCCACGGTCACCTGGTCGCGCACACTGGTGGCGGGGAATCGTGAGCCCCATGCCCGCCCGTCGGGAGCGATGCTCGACGGTCCGGTGGTGCCGCGGCACCCGCCGAGGACGTTGGTCGCGATGACGCAGTACCGGTCGCTGTCGAGTGGCGCGCCACTGCCGACGATGCCTTGCCACCAGCCCGGTGAGGGGTGCTGGGGCCCGGCGGGACCGGTGATGTGCGAGTCTCCGGTCAGGGCATGTTCGACCAGAACGACGTTGTCGCGCGCGGGCGAGATCTCACCCCAGCGTTGGACGGCGACCACCACGTCGGGGATCGTGGAGCCGTTCTCGACCACCACATCGCCCACGTGGACGTACCCCAGACTCCCGTCCGGCGGCGGGAGCGCGGCCGGACGGGAGGTCGGAGTCGAACCCCGGGCTGGAGTGGAACCCGGGGCTGGAGCAGAACTCAGTGTCAAGATGCCGCCGAACCCACCGCGGACGCCGAGGTGGCTGCAGCGAAGCCGACTTCCAGGTCGGCGAGGATGTCGTCGATGCCCTCGATACCGACGGCCAGACGCACGGTCGACGGGGTCACTCCCGACGCCAGCTGCTCCTCGGGCGTGAGCTGCGAATGGGTCGTGGTGGCGGGGTGAATGACGAGCGAACGCACGTCTCCAATGTTAGCGACATGGCTGTGCAGGGTGAGCGCGTCCACGAATCGCTTCGCCGCGTCGGCCCCACCGGCGAGTTCGAACGCGACGATCGCACCCTGACCGCGAGGGGCGAGTTGCTGCCCGCGCTCGTACCACGGTGACGACGGCAGACCGGCGTAGTTGACGGTCGTGACGTCCTGGCGTCCGATGAGGTAGTTGGCCACCTTCTGGGCGTTCTCCACGTGCCGCTCCACCCGCAGGCTCAAGGTTTCGAGGCCCTGGGCGAGCAGGAAGGAGTTGAACGGGGAGAGTGCGGCACCGTGGTCGCGGAGCAACTGCACCCGAGCCTTGAGGGCGTAGGCCGGCGCGCCCAGGTCGGCGAACACCACCCCGTGGTAGCTGGGATCGGCCGTGGTGAAGCCGGGGTAGCGCCCCTGCGTCCAGTCGAAGGTGCCGCCGTCGACGATCACCCCGCCCACGGCCGTGCCGTGACCGCCGATGTACTTGGTGGCCGAGTGCACCACGATGTCCGCGCCGTGTGCGAGGGGCTGGATCAGGTACGGGGTGGCGACGGTGTTGTCGACGATCACCGCGATGCCGTGGCGGTGCGCGACCTCGGAGATCCCCGGCAGATCGAGGATGTCGTTCTTCGGGTTGGAGATGGTCTCGCCGTAGAACGCCTTGGTGTTCGGCTGGATCGCGGCCTCCCACTGGGCCAGGTCGTCGGGGTCGTCGACGAATGTCACGGTGATGCCCAGCTTGGGCAGCGAGTAGTGGAAGAGGTTGTAGGTGCCGCCGTACAGACGTGGACTCGACACGATGTGGTCGCCTGCCTCGGCGAGGTTGAGGATGGCGTACGACTCGGCCGCCTGTCCGGAGGCCACGAGCAGAGCCGCCACACCACCCTCGAGCGCGGCCAGCCGTGACTCGACGGTGTCCTGAGTGGGGTTCATGATGCGCGTGTAGATGTTGCCGGGCTCGGCCAGGCCGAACAGCGCCGCCGCGTGATCGGTGTTGTCGAAGGTGTACGAGGTGGTCTGGTAGATCGGCAGCGCCCTGGCGTGCGTGGTGCCGTCCGGACTCTGCCCCGCGTGGATCTGCTTGGTGGCGAAACTCCACGAAGCAGTGGGATCGGCGGCAGTGGGATCGGCGGCGTCGGAGTTGTCGGTGACGGGTGCGTCGGTCATGGATTCACCTTTCGGATGACGAGGAACCGGCCGTCGGGGTGCGAAGACTCCAGGGGGCGAGAAACCCCCGGGCGCGCAGAACCCACGTAGGAATGCGCTGACGGCCGAACGGTGGATGTGTGTCGGGGCCTATCGCTGACAGCAACACATGGTGGACAACCTCCGAATATCGCGCTTGCTCCCGATCGGGATCGATCGGACAACCCGGTCAATCACCCGGGGCACCCCACCGCGGCTGGAGGGTTGCCGGCCAGCGAGCCGGGGCTTGACGCTGACACTCATGACCTTGCGCGACACACTACCGGGTGCACTCCGGGTGAGGGAAGGGCAGTACGCTGATCGGGATCCGTCCGTCCGCATCCGCCCCCGACCGAATCGAGTTCGACCGTGCGTAAGGCCATGGCTGCCCTGGCCCTCGGCGGATTCGGGATCGGTACCACGGAGTTCGTGGCGATGGGTTTGCTGCCGGACATCGCGTCGGGTGTCGGTGTGTCGGAACCTACTGCAGGACATGTCATCTCGGCATATGCGCTCGGGGTGGTGGTCGGGGCACCGACCTTCGCGGCCCTGGGCACACGCACGGGCCGGCGCACCCTGCTGATCGCGTTGATGATGCTGTTCGCTGCAGGGAACCTGGCCACGGTCCTGGCTCCGTCGTACGGCTGGTTGATCGTGGCGCGGTTCGCGGCCGGACTGCCGCACGGAGCGTACTTCGGGGTGGCGTCGCTGGTAGCGGCACATCTTGCCGGGCCGGGTCGACGAGCTACTGCCGTCGCCACCGTGATGATGGGTCTGTCGGTGGCGAACGTGGTCGGCGTGCCGACCGCGTCGTGGATCGGACAGCACCTCGGGTGGCGATCGGCGTTCGTCGTGGTGGTGATCGTTGCGCTGGCGACCCTGGCCGCGTTGCGACTGTACGTGCCGCCGCTCGAGGACCTGCACGTGTCCAATCCGCTGACCGAACTGGGTGCGTTCCGCAACGTTCAGGTGCAACTGACGCTGCTGTTCGCGACGGTCGGATTCGGCGGCATGTTCGCCGTCTACACCTACATCAGCTCCACCCTCACCGACGTCTCCGGCGTGCCGCGATCGGCCGTGCCGGCGGTTCTGATGCTCTACGGCGTGGGAATGGTGGTCGGGAACGCGATCGGGGGTCGGCTGGCCGATCGGGCCCCGAGTCGGAGCCTGGTGATCTCGACCATCGCTCTCATCGGCTCGCTGTCGCTCTTCGTCGTCGCAGCCGAGTCGTCGTCGCTCGCGCTGCCGGTGCTGTTCGTGGTGGCCGTCTCCGCGTCGTCGATGGTTCCCGCGCTGCAGACCCGGCTGATGGATGTGGCGGCACGCGCGCAGACACTCGCCGCCACGCTCAGCCACGCGGCTCTGAACATGGCCAACGCGGCAGGCGCGTGGATCGGGGGCGCGGTGATCGCCGCCGGGTACGGCTACACCGCGCCCGCCAAGGCCGGGATCGTGCTCGCGGTGATCGGGCTCGCGATCCTGATGGTGACGCTGGCGCTCGATCGGCGCAGTCGGCGACCGAACCTTCTCGTGCCGGTCGCCGCATGAGTGCATCGGTGATAAGCACGGTCAACGTCAACGGGATCCGTGCTGCGATGCGCAAGGGCATGGGCGAGTGGCTGACCGGCACCGATGCCGACGTGGTGTGTCTGCAGGAGACCAGAGCGTCCGACGAGGAGTTGCGTGAGGCTCTAGCGCCGCACCTCGCGGCGGGCTGGCATGCGGTCTCGGGTGAGCCGATCACCAAGGGGCGCAACGGCGTTGCGCTGCTCTCGCGCACGGCGGCGACCGATGTGCGGGTCGGGCTCGAGGGTGAGGGCACCGCGGACCGTTGGGTGCAGGCCCGGTTCGGCGACGTGATCGTCGCGAGTGTCTACGTGCCGACGGGGGAGGCGGGGACCGACAAGCAGGTGGCCAAGGAACGCTTCCTGGACGCGCTCGCCGAGCACCTGTCCACGCTCGCCGACGAGCACGCGCACGTGGTGGCATGCGGGGACTGGAACATCGCGCACACGGAGAACGACCTCAAGAGCTGGCGCACCAATCGCACCAAGTCCGGATTTCTCCCGAGCGAGCGGCAGTGGATCGGCTCGCTGCTCGAGGGTCCGTGGGTGGACGTGGTGCGTGCACTGCATCCCGACGCCCCGGGCCCGTACTCATGGTGGTCGTACCGTGGCCGCGCGTTCGACAACGACGCCGGCTGGCGTATCGACTACCACCTGGCCACGGCAGCTCTGGCGGCCACGGCGGACCGGGCGAGCGTCGATCGAGCGCCCTCCTACGACACCCGGTGGTCCGACCACGCACCGGTCACCGTCCGGTATCGCTGAGGCGTCGATCCTGGCCTTGCCTGGAGGAACCGGTCCCGCATATAGGCTGGGCAACCATGTCCATCGCGCGCGTGCTGTCCGGTATTCAACCGACTGCAGACTCCTTCCATCTCGGCAACTTCCTCGGCGCGGTCCGTCAGTGGGTCACCCTGCAGGACGATTACGAAACCTTTTATTTCATTCCCGATCTGCACGCGATCACCGTCGCTCAGGATCCGGTGGCGCTGCGGCACCGCACGCGCATCGGGGCCGCGCAGCTTCTCGCGGTCGGGATCGACCCGGAACGTTCGACGCTGTTCGTGCAATCCCAGGTTCCCGAGCATGCCCAGCTGGCGTGGGTTCTGAACTGCCTGACCGGTTTCGGTGAGGCGGGCCGGATGACGCAGTTCAAGGACAAGTCGGCCAAGCAGGGCAGCGAGCAGACCACCGTCGGGCTGTTCACCTATCCGGTCCTGCAGGCGGCCGACATTCTGCTCTATCGGCCTCAGCTCGTGCCCGTCGGTGAGGATCAGCGGCAACATCTCGAACTCACTCGTGATCTCGCCCAGCGATTCAACAGTCGGTTCGGCGCCACGTTCGTCGTCCCCGAGCCCCATATCGTGGCGTCGACGGCGAAGATTTTCGACCTGCAGGATCCGACGGCCAAGATGAGCAAGTCGGCATCGAGTCCGGCGGGCATCGTCAACCTTCTCGACGATCCGAAGGTGAGCGCGAAGAAGATTCGGTCCGCGGTCACCGACACCGAGCGCGAGATCCGCTACGACCCGGCGACCAAGGCCGGGGTGAGCAATCTCCTGGTGATCCTGTCGGCGCTGACCTCGACGTCGATCGATGAGCTCGTGGCGTCGTACGCGGGTAAGGGGTACGGCGACCTGAAGGTCGATACCGCCACTGCACTCGCCGAGTTCGTGACCCCGCTGCGGGCCTCGGTCGAGGAGTACATGTCCGACCCCGCGGAGCTGGACCGGATCCTCGACGCCGGCGCCGGTCGAGCGCGGGAGGTGGCCTCGCGCACCCTCGCGGACGTTTACGAACGCGTGGGCTTCCTGCCACCGATCGGCTGACCGTCCGAAGATTTGTTTCACGACAATATTTCGAAAACGTTACCGACGAGTTCGAATGGCCCTACCCTCTGTGACGTACGCCTCAGTAACGAGGCACCAAACAGAAGGAAGGGTCCATGAGACTTCGTTCGAGATTGACCAGCGTGGTACTCACAACCGCCGCAGCCGGCGCGCTCGTCATCTTCGGTCAGGCGCCTGCCAACGCCGCTGGGTTGGACATCCTGTTCCAGGCCGACACCACGACCACCATCGCCAAGACGAACCAGAACGTCGTGTTCCCGACGACGCCGCTGCAGTCCAACCTGGACCCGATCGCCCGCACCCTCGGCGGGACGTTGAACCTTCCGCAGGCGTCGGCCAATCTCCAGCTCGGACCGATCAACCTCGCATCCTTCAAGATCTCGATCGTCAACGCCTCGCCGGTGACCGGCACCATCAACCCGGACGCCAGCACGCCGCCGGTCAACCTCGACCTGACCGCCAAGCAGACCTTCCAGATCCGCATCGATTCCATCGTCCCCCTCGGTCTGGACTTCGGATCCTCGCTGCTCAATCTCGTCCCACCGGGCGGCAACTGCCTCAGCGGCGTCGTCACGGCCAACCTCACCGGTCAGTTCAAGGTTGCGGACACCTTCGGCGCGGTCTTCAACCCGAACGGCACGCTGACCGGCAAGTTCGATATCCCGCAGTTCTCCTCGGCCTGCGGTATCGCGACCCCGATCCTCAACGCCGTCGTCGCAGGTCCGAACAACACGCTCGCGGTCAAGCTCTCCAAGCCGGTTCTGAGCGTGCCCACGCCTCCCACCACCACCACCCCGGCGCCGACCACCACGGCCGCGCCGACCACCACCCCCACGGCCTGACCGAACACCCCCCGAACCTCAAGGAGGACGTCATGCGTAACTCTCGTCTGCTCGGAACGGCTGCTCTCGTCGCCACGGCCACCTCGGTGTTCCTCGGTGCAGGTGTGGCCTCGGCGGCCACCATCTCGCCTGCCGGAGTGTCTTTCTCGGCTCCCGGGTCGATCACCGTCCGCTCACCGGCGTCGCTCGGCCAGCCGGTGACCTGCAACCTGACCCTCAACGGGTCGGTGGCCGCCGACGGCGCGTCGGCAACGATCACCTCGGGAACCGTCTCCGGCGACAACTTCCTGTGCGCAGTCCCGCAACTGTCGGGTCTGCCCTGGACGTTGACGCCCACCAGCACCACCACCGGTGACGTGGCCGGTGTGCAGTTCTCGGTGCTGGGCTCGACGTGTGGGCCGGCGACCCTGTCCGGGTCGTTCGACAACCTGACCAACACGCTGAGCGCGAGCAACCAGCCCCTGCCAGGTGGATGCTCCATCGACAGCTTGTCGGTGGTGCCGAACCCGGCGTTCACACTGAACTGACACCCGGCGCAGCCGAGGCAGTTCCTACCGACGACGACCGAACGAACGAGCCCCGAGGACGAGGGCGCCGATGAGCAGTACGGCGCCCGCGACCACGAGGATGTCGATCGTTCGGTCGTCGTTCGCTGTCCGGTCGGCGGCGGAGTTCGGGGCGGCGGAGTTCGGGGCAGCGGAGTTCGGGGCGGCGGGAGTGGCGAGGGCCGGTGTCTGCTCGGTGGCGACGTCGGCGCCGTCGACGAGAGTCCCCACCGACGTCTGCGTCGGTAGGGCGAAGCCGTAGTTCAGCAGACGCGCGACCTGTTCCCAGGGACGAATCGGCAGGACATCGGCGTCCATCAGGCTCACGGCGAGTCGACGCCCGTCGCGCGTGCCGCCGCCGACGAAGGTCTGACGTGCATCGTCGGTGTACCCGTTCTTCCCGCCCAGCGCTCCGGGGTAGTTGGCGAGCAGAGCGTTGTCGTTGGCCAGCACGAAGCCGGGATGGTCGACGTCGTCGGGGCGGGCAGGATCTCTCGGATAACCGGGGAACGGGACGGATCTGGTCGCGATCAGTTCTGCGAACGTGGGCTCTGTCATCGCAGCCCGGAAGAACAGCATCAGGTCGTAAGCCGAGCAGGCCATGCCCTGCGCGTCGAGGCCGGATGGCGTCACCACCCGGGTGTCGGTGGCACCGAGCTCGCGTGCGAGAGCGTTCATCGCGGTCACGGTCCGCTCCACGCCGCCGAGGGCGACGGCAAGCGCATGCGCGGCGTCGTTTCCCGATGCCATCACCAGGCCCTGCAGCAATTGGCGCACGGTGTACACGCCGCCGACGCCGATTCCCACAGCACTGCCCTCGGCGGCGGCGTCCTCCACGGTTCCGACGACGGTGGTGTCGAGCGTCAGACGTCCGGCGTCGATCGCGCGGAGGGTCAGCAGCGCCAGCAGAGTCTTGATGGTGCTGGCGGGTCGGTACCGGCCGTGCGGATCCCTCGCGGCGATCACCGCGCCCGTGTCCAGATCGGCCACCACCCATGCCGTCGCGGAGATGTCGGGCGGCAGTGGGGGTGTTGCGGGCGCGGTGATCACGCCGCACTCGCGCAGACGCTCACCGCCCGCCGGAGTCGGCGGTACCGGGAGCGGTGGTGACGCGGTGGTGCCGGGCTGCGGGACCTCGGACTGATCGATCGCCGGCGGGGGAGCGGCGGCGTTGGGACACGCGTCGGTGTTCGGCGTGGTGAACGGCGTGCTCGGTGCGCTGACCGGCGGAGAACCGTCCGGCTGGGCTAGTGCGGGAGCAGTGTGGACCAACAGAACGAGCGCCGCGGCCACCACGGCTGTGGTGCCGCGACGCCACGTCTGCGGGTGAGAATGCTCGATCAGCGTGCGAACAGCAGAGCGCGCTTGACCTCTTGGATGGCCTTCGTGACCTGGATGCCACGGGGGCACGCATCGGTGCAGTTGAAGGTGGTTCGGCACCGCCACACACCTTCGACGTCGTTGAGGATGTCGAGGCGCTCAGCTGCCCCCTCATCGCGGCTGTCGAAGATGAAGCGGTGCGCGTTCACCATCGCGGCCGGGCCGAAGTAGCTGCCGTTGTTCCAATACACCGGGCACGAGGTGGTACAGCACGCACACAGGATGCACTTGGTTGTGTCGTCGAAGCGTGCGCGGTCGGTGGCCGACTGGATGCGCTCGCGGGTCGGCTCGTTGCCCGAGGTGATCAGGTACGGCTTCACCGCGCGGTACGCGTCGAAGAAGGGTTCCATGTCGACCACGAGGTCCTTCTCCACCGGCAGGCCGCGAATGGGCTCCACCGTGATGGTGATCGGCTTGCCGTCCTTGGGCAGCAGATCGCGCATCAGGACCTTGCACGCCAGACGGTTGACACCGTTGATGCGCATGGCATCGCTCCCGCACACACCGTGCGCGCACGAGCGACGGAAGGTGAGTGTGCCGTCGAGGTAGCTCTTGGTGTAGAGCAGCAGGTTGAGCAGCCGGTCGGTGGGGAGCGACGGAACCTGGAAGCTGTCCCAGTGGTGACCTTGCTCGTCCTCGGGGTTGAAGCGGGCGATCTTGAGCGTGACCATCACCGCTTCGGCGGGGACCGGTGGGAGCTCGCTGCCGCTCGACTTCTCCAGGACAGGTGCGCTCATCAGTACTTTCGCTCCATCGGCTCGTAACGGGTCTGGACCACGGGCTTGTAGTCCAGGCGAATGTCGGAGAGCAGCCCGTCGCCGACCTTGTATGCCATGGTGTGGCGCATGTAGTTGACGTCGTCGCGGTTCGGGTAATCCTCACGCGCGTGCCCACCGCGGGTCTCCTTGCGGTTGAGCGCGCCCACCACGGTCACCTCGGCGAGTTCGAGCAGGAAGCCGAGCTCGATGGCCTCGAGCAGGTCGCTGTTGTAGCGCTTGCCCTTGTCCTGAACGGTGATGTGGTTGTAGCGCTCCTTGAGAGCCTGGATGTCGGTGAGCGCCTGCTTGAGGGTGTCCTCGGTGCGGAAGACGGACGCGTTGTTGTCCATCGACTGCTGCAACTCGGTTCGAATGGTGGCGACCTTCTCGTGCCCGTGCTCCGAGAGGATGAGCTCGAGCCAGTTCTCCACCATGGCCGCCGGAGCCTCGGGCAGCGGGGTGAAGTCGACACTGTTGGCGTACTCGGCGGCAGCGATCCCGGCGCGACGGCCGAACACGTTGATGTCGAGCAGCGAGTTGGTGCCCAGGCGGTTGGACCCGTGAACCGACACGCACGCACACTCACCTGCGGCATACAGGCCGGGGACGATCTCGTCGTTGTTGCGCAGCACCTCACCACGGATCTTGGTGGGGATACCGCCCATCACGTAGTGGCACGTGGGATACACCGGCACCAACTCGGTCACCGGATCGACGCCGAGGTAGGTGCGCGAGAACTCCGTGATGTCGGGCAGCTTCTCCTCGAGCACGTCGGCGCCCAGGTGGGTGACGTCGATGTAGACGTAGTCCTTGTTCGGCCCGGCACCGCGACCTTCGAGAACCTCCAGCACCATCGACCGCGCGACGATGTCACGTGGGGCCAGGTCCTTGATGGTCGGGGCGTAACGCTCCATGAAGCGCTCGCCGTCGGCGTTGCGCAGGATCCCGCCCTCGCCACGCACGGCCTCGGAGATCAGGATGCCCAGCCCGGCCAAACCTGTCGGGTGGAACTGGTGGAACTCCATGTCCTCGAGCGGCAGGCCCTTGCGGAAGACGATGCCCATGCCGTCACCGGTGAGGGTGTGGGCATTGGAGGTGGTCTTGTACATCCGGCCCGAACCACCGGTGGCGAACACCACGGACTTGGCGTGGAAGATGTGCAGCTCTCCGGTGGACAGCTCGTATGCGATGACGCCGGTGGCGACCGGTCCGTTCTCGGTCTCGGTCATCGCGATGTCGAGTGCGTAGAACTCGTTGAAGAACTCGACCTCGTGCTTGACGCACTGTTGGTAGAGCGTCTGCAGGATCATGTGGCCCGTGCGGTCCGCGGCGTAGCACGCGCGCCGGACGGGAGCCTTGCCGTGATCGCGGGTGTGTCCGCCGAACCGGCGCTGGTCGATCTTGCCCTCGGGCGTGCGGTTGAAGGGCAGACCCATCTTCTCGAGGTCGAGGACGGCGTCGATGGCCTCCTTCGCCATGATCTCGGCCGCGTCCTGGTCGACCAGGTAGTCACCGCCCTTGATCGTGTCGAAGGTGTGCCACTCCCAGTTGTCCTCCTCGACGTTGGCCAGTGCGGCGCACATGCCGCCCTGAGCTGCACCGGTGTGGCTGCGGGTGGGGTAGAGCTTGGTCAGCACGGCCGTGCGTGCCCGCGTGCCGGACTCGATGGCCGCGCGCATTCCCGCGCCACCTGCGCCGACGATGACGACGTCGTAACGATGTTCTTGCATGTTGCTCGTCCTCCCCTAGCCGGTGATGTTGGGGTCGAATGTGAAGATCACGTAGGTGCCCAGACCCATGATCAGGATCATCGACAGCACCAGCAGCGTTGTCAGCCAGAAACGGGTGCTGTCCTTGCGGGCGTAGTCGTTGATGACGGTGCGCAGGCCGTTGCCGCCGTGAAGCTGAGCCAGCCAGAGCATCGACAGGTCCCATACCTGCCAGAACGGGCTCGCCCAACGACCGGCGACGAACGCGAAGTTGATGCGGTGAACGCCGTTGTCGAGCAGAAGCATGATCGACATGTGGCCCAGCACCAGTACCACCAGTGCGAGCCCGGAGAAGCGCATGAACAGCCATGCGTACAGCTCGAAGTTGTTGGAACGAGGCCGACGCGGTGCGCGGGGGTTGTCCAGACCCGCGGGCCGATCGCGCGAGGTGGTCAGAACGCGTGCAGTGGTGGCCATCAGCTCGCCCCTCCGGTGAAGACGTTGTACAGAATGCGAGCGGAGCCGGGAATCATCAGTGCGAGCCAGATGCCGGCGACTGCCCAGAGCATCGGGCGCTGGAGCTGCGGGCCCTTCGACCAGAAGTCGACCAGCATGACGCGGATGCCGTTGAGAGCGTGGTAGAGGACCGCGGCAACCAGGCCGAGCTCCATCAGGCCGACGACGGGGTTTTTGTAGGTTTCGATCACCTGGTCGTACGCGGACGGGCTCACGCGAACCAGTGCCGTGTCGAGTACGTGAACGAACAGGAAGAAGAAGATCGTGACGCCCGTGATCCGGTGCAGAACCCACGACCACATGCCGGGGTCTCCACGGTAGAGCGACAGCGAGCGCTCCTTGACTGGAGCGTCTTCGGTGATGCTGGCCATCGACTGCTGTGCCTCCAACGTCAGTGAATCTCACGGTGATGTATGCGCCTATTACGCACTGTAAACCTCTGGACCGACGGGATCTAACCCGAGTCGGTCACGCCTGCTGCGGTGACTCGAGACTTAGGTTCACCTTGCCTTTCGGCCACGATCGGGGCCTCCATCGTGAGAGGATCCCTTCCTGTGACCGAAGTCGATTGGGAATCGTTGCGGGACAGGGCCCGTCAGGCCATGACTCGAGCTTACGCGCCATATTCCAACTTTCCCGTCGGAGCTGCCGCCCTGGTCGACGACGGCCGGGTGGTGGCGGGGTGCAATGTGGAGAATGTCTCATACGGTTTGGGGCTGTGTGCAGAGTGCACGCTGGTCGGCGATCTGCACGCCGGAGGAGGCGGGCGCCTGGTGGCGTTCGCCTGCTGCGACAGTCGCGGCCGGGTTCTCCTACCGTGCGGGCGCTGCAGGCAGGTTCTGTTCGAATTCGGTGGCACGACACTGCTGATAGACACGGCCGCGGGTCCGCGTCCACTGGCGGAACTGCTTCCCGACGCGTTCGGCCCGGACGATCTGAACGCAGGCACAACGAGCGAACTCGGAGGTCGGCGCGATGGCTGATGCCGTCTCGATCATCGCGTCCAAGCGTGATGGTCATGAGTTGAGTTCGGACCAGATCGAGTGGGTGGTCGACGCCTACACCCGCTCGCTGGTCGCCGACGAGCAGATGTCGGCGCTGGCGATGGCAATTCTCTTGCGCGGCATGACGCGCGCAGAGATCGCCACCTGGACGTCGGCGATGATCGCCTCGGGCACCCGACTGGACTTCTCCGCGCTGGCTCGGCCCACCGTGGACAAGCACTCCACGGGCGGTGTCGGTGACAAGATCACCCTGCCGCTGGCGCCCCTGGTGGCGACGTGTGGCGCGTCGGTTCCCCAGCTCTCCGGTCGAGGCCTCGGCCACACCGGTGGCACCCTCGACAAGCTCGAGTCCATCCGGGGCTGGCGCGCAGACCTGACCACGGACGAGATTCACCGGATACTCGCCGATCCTGCTGTGGGAGCAGTGGTCTGCGCTGCTGGATCCGACCTCGCCCCGGCCGACAGGAAGCTCTACGCGCTGCGCGACGTCACCGGAACGGTGGAGTCCATTCCCCTCATCGCGAGTTCGATCATGAGCAAGAAGATCGCCGAGGGAACGGGGGCGTTGGTTCTCGACGTCAAGGTCGGTACCGGCGCATTCATGAAGACACGTGAACAGGCCACGGAGTTGGCGCGCACGATGGTCGATCTGGGCACCGACGCCGGGGTACGCACGGTCGCCCTGTTGACGGCGATGGACACCCCGCTCGGACTGACGGCGGGCAACGCTCTGGAGGTGCAGGAGTCGCTGGATGTGCTGGCCGGCGGCGGTCCGACCGATGTGGTGGAGCTGACCGTCGAACTCGCGCGCGCCATGCTCGATGCTGCCGGTATCGACGGCATCGACCCCGCTGACGCCCTGCGCGACGGCCGCGCGATGGACCGGTGGCGCGCGATGATCGCGGCCCAGGGTGGCGATCCGTCTGCTCCGCTCCCCGTCGCACGCCACACCCACACCGTCACCGCACCGACCACGGGCGTGCTCACGCGTCTCGACGCGATGGCTGTTGGGCTCGCGGCCTGGCGTCTTGGTGCCGGCCGCGAACGACAAGGCGAGCCCGTGCAGTTCGGCGCAGGTGTCGTCATGCACGTCAAGCCGGGCGACGCGATCTCGGCGGGCTCGCCGCTGCTGACCCTCCACACCGATACCCCCGAGAAGTTCGACGCTGCTCTCGACGCGCTCGTTGGCGGGTGGGAGGTCGGCTCCGAGGCGCCCGGCGTACAGCCGGTGCTGATCGACCGGATCGAGTCCGATCGCTGAATCTTCGTCGTTCACCCTGCCCTGGCCCGGTCGGTGTCGGTGTCGAGGGGTTTCGGTAGCGGCGTGGCGGTGGAGGTGTGGCGGCTGCCGGGCGTCGTGATGGTGATGGTGTGCAGTGCGCTCCCGCTCCTGCTGGTAGTGCTGGCGAGTTGCGGTGCGTCCTTGATGAGGTTGCACGTGGCGCACAGGCCGGTGCCGTTGGCGGCGGTGGTGGCGCCGCCTCGACTGTGCGGGGTGGTGTGGTCGTGGTGGGCAATGGGGTTACCGCAGTACGGGGTTCGGCAGAGGCCGCCGTCGCGGAGGTCGATGAGGGTGGCCAGAGCGGTGGGGAAGGTGCGCGCGGTGGAGCGGGTCGCGGTCAGCGCCCCGGTGGTGGGGTTGGCGTAGATCAGGCGCAGTGCAGTGCGCCCGGCGGTGGTCACGGCGCGGTGGGCGGCGTCGCGGTCGGCGGTCATCGCCACCAGTCGCTCTGAGAGCGCGGTGTGTGCTGCCGACAGGGCACTGTGTTCTGCGGACAGGGTGGCGAGGTGGCCGACGAGGTCGCTGACAAGGCCGGTGACGTCGTCGAGGTTGGCGGGATCGATCGGCGCCCGCGGTGGCGGTGGGTCAGGCATCCGCGGCGGCGTTGATGGGGATGATGGCGCTGGGGTGGTGTTGGGGAGGTCGGTGAGCATCGCGTCGGCGATGGCGGCGCCGTAGTCGGCGGGGGTGGGGATCGGTGGGTCCCCGTCCTTCACGACACGCGAGGACGAGCCCGACTTCGACGATGCCGGCGGCCCGGTCGGGGAGTGTGCCGGTGGGGCGAGGACGCTGCGGTGGACGAGTGTGCGGGCCAGGGGTGCGGGGATGGTGGTGCCATCGCCCAACCGGGCCGGTTCGGTGCCACCGCCGAGGAGGGTGGCATCGGATATCACCAGGTTCACCGTCACCGGCACCTCCCCGGCCACCGATTGCCCGGTGAGGCGGGTGACGGCGGTGTCGGCCATGATCTGTGATCGGGTGCGCCCGGCGGGGTCCCCGGCGGCGGTGACCTGCGCTGCCGTCGCTCGCAGCGCTGCGATGATCGCCGCGCACTGCTCCACCGGCACCGTGATGCTCACGCGGGCCATTCCGTCGGGCAGAGGCCGCGCACTGACCCGCCGGCCCGTGGCTGCGGCGTCGCGGCGGGCGACGATGGCGCCGGTGTCGATCTCGGCGATCAACGCGGTGAGGTGTTGGCGCAGCGCGCGGGTGCTCAATCCGATCAGCCGGGCACGGTCGACCCCGATGCGTGCATCGAGGTGAGCGCACCCCGATTCGTCGAGCAGGGTGGCGGCGTCGACGATGATCGCAGCACGCTCGGCGGTCAGCACCCCGTCGGCCAGCAAGCGATGCACCGTCGGC
>NZ_JBUEQF010000015.1:0-69214 GCF_054979605.1 Rhodococcus sp. AZ1 | reverse complement strand
GCCAGTCCGCACATGAACGCTGGCCCTCACTTCTGGACCGGAACCGACATACGAATCTCCTCCCGCGACAACACACGCCCCGATGCCAACATCGTCTACGAGTACGACACACACACGTCGCAAAACCTGGTATCGGCAACAGTTCGTGCTGCATCGCCAGAACATTCCCACCGGATTGAACGAGTCCTTGTTCCCTGACATCGTCGACGAACAAACCACGGCGCACGTCCACGTCGCAATCGACTCCACCCAGGAGAACACCTGACCCCAGTCCTCGTCGTCGAGCTGCTCACCCGAGCAGTGAACAACCTCTGACCCGCGCCCATCAACCTCTCAGCCGGAGCGCCCCAGCCGTCACCAGCGCGCGCCCACGTGAGGGGACGGGACCGGGGCTCGTCTCGGCTGGGCAACGCAGCAAGGTGGGCCCTCGATTCGACACTCGAATCGAGGGCCCACCTTTTGGTGTACCGAGGTCCTGGTAGCCGGTCAGTTCAGTCGCGGCCTTCCACGACTGCCGTCTTCGCCGACAGCACCCACGGGAGGAGAACCAGAACCGACCCGGCGACGACAGGTCCGAAATATCCGATCGCGTCCCAGTTCTGAACGAGCGACGAACCTGCGAGCACTCCGTACGCGATCAGCAGCAGCACGACCGAGATCGCCAGTCTGACCTTGCTCGGAGACGCATTCGGCCACCTGAGCCTCGACACCAGATAAGTGCCGACCGCGAGGACCAGCAGAACGCCGCCGATCCCGACTCCCATCATCATCAACGCCACGACAATCATCGGCTGGTCCTCCTACTGGTTCAAACTCTACCCAACCCCGCTGGGAGCCTGCGGTACCGACGAACCGGTTGTTGATCCGGGAGGCAGAGGCTCGCGCGACGGCGCTTCCTCGGTACTTCGAGTCGTTTCGCTCGGTGCAGTCGTTTCGCTCGGTGTAGTCGATTCACCCTGCGTCGACGACCCGTCGCCCAGTTGCGGAGTCGGCACGACGCTCTCGGTTGGCGTGGCCGTATCGATGGGTTGCCCCGTCTCCGGGTCGAGTGGATCAACCGGTGACACGGTGGTCGGAAGTGGCTCAACAGGCCGTTGTCCCACGGGCAGCCCGGCGGGATGTACACCATGCCGGTCTTGTTCTCGCAGAACCGTTGCAGCGCTTGCGAAACCATCTCCGTCCCGTTGTCCATCCGCAGCACCTGCGGTGGGCCGCCGGCAGCGGCGAAGGCCTTCTCCAACTCGAACACCAGCCGCTCGCCGGTGATCGAGCGTTCCACCACGTGCAACAGCGACACCCGGGTGTGTTCGTCGATCATCGACGCGATCTTGATGGCCTTGCCGTCGATGGTGGAGTCGAACTGGAAATCGAGCGCCCACACCACGTTCGGGGCGTCGGCTTCCACCGGGGGCACCGAGGAGATCCCGGCCCGCTTGCGCGGGCTGTGCGCACGCACCTGCAGGCCCTCTTCGCGCCAGAGCCGGTGGATCTTCTTCTTGTTGACCTCACGGTGCTCGTCGAAGCGCAACGCCGCCCAGGCACGCCGGAACCCGTGACACGGGTGTTTGGTGGCGTAGGCGCGCAACCAGGCCCGCATTTCGGCATCGGGATCATCAGGGGTCTGCCCGAGCGGTAGGCGGCGGTAGGTGGAGCGGGCCAGCCCAACGGCCCTGCACGCCAACCGTTCCGACAAGCTCATGGTGTCTTTGAGCATGTCCACGGCGCGGCGCTTGGCAGCTGGGCTCAGAATTTTCCCTTCGCGACCTCCCGCAACGCGTCCTTCTCGAGTTCGGCCTCGGCCAGCAGCCGCTCGAGGCGGGCGTTCTGCTCGCGCAGCTCCTTGAGTTCCTTGGCGGCGTCGGTGTCCATCCCGCCGTAGGTGCGCCGCCAGTTGTACAGCGTGGCGGGTGAGACACCCAGCTCAGCGGCGATCTCCTCACCGTTCTTACCCTCGGCAGCCAGCTCATCCGCACGGCGCAACTTGCGCACGATGTCCTCCGCGGAATGCCGTTTGCGACCAGCCATGTGTTTCATCGTCCCTTTCGGCCCGACCTCGGGCCACAGGACTCCAAAACCGGTTGGACTCATTCACCGGGACCACGCCACGGGGACCCCGGGCAACGCAGACACCGAAGCAGAACGGGCACGTACGCAACAGCACACCAACCTGATCGCAGACTTCTACACGCAAGCACAAACCAGCCTTGACGACCTGCTCGACGACACCGTCGAGCACGCCCGCGACGCCGCACCCGACGTCGGCCGGTTCGTTCGCGACGGGTGCTTCGGACTCGCCCTCGGACCCGCACACGTCACCTTCGACGTCTGGACATGGACCGCTGCCGTCACCCGCGAACACTTCACCGGAACACATGTCCTGTGCGCCGGCGGCGTACGAATGTCGGTTCCGGTCGAAAATTGAGCATGTAGTCCGGTCGAAAAGTGAGCACTTGTCGAGACGATCGAGGAGTGATCACGATGGAGGACTGGGCAATGATTCGTCGGTTATATGGCACGGAGGGGGTGTCGAAGGCGCAGACCGCGCGGCAGTTGGGGGGTGTCGCGCAACACGGTGGCCAGGGCGTTGGCCTCCTCGGAGCCGCCGCGGTATGAGCGGGCGCGTGCCACGGATTCGGCGTGGTCTGCCGCCGAGCCGGCGGTGCGGGGGTTGTTGTCGAGGTATCCGGCGATGCCGGCGACGGTGATCGCGCAGCGGATCGGCTGGCCGGGAGGCCGGTCGTGGTTCGCGGAGAGAGGTGAGCGGTGATGGCTGAGCGTTTCGTGCGGGGCAATGATCGGCTGGCGGGGTTGCTGAGCGACCCGGACACCAGCGAGCGTGTGAAGGCGATCCGCGGCGAGATGGCCCAGGCCGACCGGGTGCACGCCATGGGGCTGGCGGCAGTGTGCCAGGCCGCGCACCTCACGCAGACCGAGTTGGCCCAACGAATGGGCATCAAGCAGGCAGCGGTGTCGGGTTTGGAGTCGAGGGGCGATGTGCTGCTGTCCACGTTGGCGAGTTACTTGGCGGCGGCGGGCGCGAAGGATGTCGTGCTGACAGCACGATTGGGGGAGCAGACCATCGAGGTCGCGTTGCCCGCCGCCGGCGGCGAGCAACCGTGAGTGCCGCTGAGACGCGAGCGGCGTTGCGGCACTACGACGAACGGCGTGACCCCGTCGACCACAAGCTCGATCCCATCCTTCCCGCGGTCCCGGGCGAGGTTCACGCGGTCGACCTGCACCCCGACCGCCGGGTGCGGGGGCGGTCTCTGACGGTCTTGGACTCGATGCGCGAGCCACTGTTCAGCTCGTATTCGCAGGAGTATGAGGCGATGTGCGGACCACATGTCCGGGTGATCCTTCCTGTCGCTGTCGACCTTGACGACCCGGATATGTGTCCGAGGTGCAGAACGTGGCTGGCGTGGCGTGATTCCGACCCTGCCGAGTACGCCCGGCAGATGCGCGCACGCCGCGACGACTGGTTGCGACGGGATCAGGAGGCCGACGACGTCGCGGACTGGAACCGACGCGAGGACTGGAACCGACGCAACCAGGTGTCGTGAGTGTCGGCCAGCTCGTGCGTGTGTTCGGTACGGTGTCGGACTGGGTGGGGGCCTAACCGATAGACACCAGCTTTGGGGGCGATCACATATGGCGCAGACCGTGAACACCATCTATGTCGACGATCTCGACGACTCCGAGATCGCCGCCGACCAGGCCACGACGGTGGCGTGGTCGTGGCGCGGGGTGGACTACGAATTCGACACCAGCACTGATCGCCTGGCCGGCCTCGAGTCCGACGACGAGGCGATCACCGTGGCTCAGCTGCTCGCGGTCTCCCGCCGCGTGCGCGGGCGGCGGGCAGCGGTCCGACCGGTCGGAGTCAGAGCTGACAGCGCGGATGCGCGCGAGATTCGCGCCTGGGCCCGCGACAACGGCATCCAGGTCCCCGACCGAGGCCGCATCCCCGCACCGATCCGTGACAGCTACCTGGCCTCGCGGAGCCGCTCGCGATGAGCGACATCCGCTCACACGGTCTGATCGCCCGCTTCACGTCGTTGTGTGACTTCTGCGAAGCCACGATCGACGCCGGCCATCCGGTCGGCCGTATCGACGAGGGACGCTTCATTTGTCAGCGTTGCGCCCGGAGCGGGCGTAGCCACGCCGGACAGGCCGCGATCTAGCAATGTCCGGAGGCCGGTGGAACCACAACATTCACTATCACCGCATCGTCCTCGATGAGGTAACGCCGGGTGCTCGCAACGCCCTGGACGTGGGGACCGGAAACGGGCTCCTCGCAGCTGAACTGACAGACATTGTCGACTCGGTGACCGCCATCGACATCAACGAGCCAGTCCTCGACCACGCCCGCCGCGAGGTACCGGGCGTTCACTGGATCTGCGGGGATGCGATGGCGTTCCCGTTCGAACGCGAATCCTTCGATGTGGTCGCGTCGGTGGCCACGCTGCACCACCTCGGCGACCCCGCCCGCGCACTGAAACGGTGCGCCGATCTGACGGCCCCGGGTGGGGTCCTGGTCGTGATCGGCCTGGCGCGTGCCTCGCGGCTCCGCGAGCACGCTTTACACCTGGCCGGCGCCGTGCAGCACCGCCTGCTGATCACCCGTAACGGATGGTGGGACCACACAGCCCCGACACTGTGGCCGCCACCGCACACCTACCAGCAGGTGCAGGCCGACGCCGATCGAACCCTGCCAGGGCATCGGTGGCGACTACTTCCGATGTGGCGCTACGCAATCGTCTGGCACAAGCCGAGGTCACCGAGAACCGAAGCAGAGCAGCATCTTTCGCACACTTTCTGACATAATATTTATTATCGGCCTTTTGCAAGGATGTAGGACTTTTCGTCATGTGGCCGCCGCGGCGCCACACCCGCGCCACACGAGACGGGCGACCCGGGTGGCCCAGTCGGTCGGTGGTGTACGCCCGGCGATGGCGTATGCGTACCACGATCCAGTGAGTGTTGCGCCGGCCACGTCGAGATCGGCATCGGCGGCGAGTTCGCCCGCTGCGACACCCGCCTCGAGATGACCGCGTAGACGTTCTCGCCGTGGTGCCACCAGTCGCTCCAGATAGGCCGCCCTGACGTCGGGTTCGATGTTGTCGCTCAACATCAGGCCCGCGAGCGGAAGTGCTCCGGCAACCGTGATGCAATGCGCGAAGTCCTCGAGTTCGGCGACCAGGTCACGGAAAGGGTCGCCGGTTACCGGAGCTGGATCAGTAGCGGCCAACCTGGCTACTGCATCGACAACGAGCGCCGCCTTGCCGGACCAGCGCCGGTAGATGGCCGGCCGCGTCGTGCCAGCCGCCTCGGCGACCGCCGCGAGCGAGAATCCGGCGTAGCCCCGGGCCCCGAGCTCGAAAAGGGCGGCGTCGAGGACATCGTCATCGATCGAGGCATCGCGCGGGCGGCCACGGGTCGGCGAACTCATCCCACCAGATTACGGAGCAGCAACGTATTGCAAAAGTGGGCGTCGCGATCTATTTTATTGCGTATCAGATACGTAATGTAAAGGAGTCGATCATGCCCGCCACCGTCGATACCCACGGACGCACCAAGCGAGTCCTCATGCTCGCGTCAAATCCATCCACCTCCGAACGCACCGGCTGGCCGATCGGATTCTGGTGGGCCGAGCTGACCCACCCGTACTGGGAGTTCACCGAGGCAGGCTACGAGTTGGTCGTGGCCAGCCCAGACGGTGGAGCCCTGAGCGCCGACAGCTTCTCCGATCCGGCGGACGCATCCGGGTACTCGGCGTCCGATCTGATCTCGCGCGGCTTCATCGCGAGCGAACCCCATGCTGCATTGGTGGCTGCGACCCCGGCGTTGGCCGACCTCGACCTCGACAGCTTCGATGCGGTCTTCCTCGTGGGCGGGCAGGCCCCGATGTACACCTTCCGCAGCGACCAGCGAGTGAAGGACCTCGTAGCCGCCTTCCTCGACAGCGGCCGCATAGCCGCAGTCGTGTGTCACGCGACCTGCGTGCTCCTCGATACCCGCCTCGCCGATGGTCGACTCGCCGTCGAGGGTCGCACCTGGACCGGGTTCGCCAACAGCGAGGAAGACGTGGCCGATGCCTTCGCGGGCCAGCAGATCCAGCCCTTCCGGATCGAAGACGAGGCGCGTGGCCTCGACAACACCACCTTCATCGTTCACGGACCGTTCCGTGCGCACGCTGTCCGCGACGGCAACCTCATCACCGGTCAGCAGCAGCATTCCGGTGCCAACGCGGCGCGGCTGGTCATCGACGCGCTCGGCCGATGACGTTGCAGATCGCCCTCTTGGGTCACGGCCACGTCGGCACCGCGCTCGACAGCGCGTTCGTGGCGGCCGGCCATCGAACCCAGTTGCTGGGCCGGATCGATCACGCACACCCACCAGCCCTCACCGGTATCGACGCCGTAGTCGTCGCGGTGCCATTTGGTGTGGTGGTCGAGGCAGTGGCTCCCCTGGCGGCAGCGCTCGCTGAGCCCAACGCGCCAGTGGTCATCGACGCCACCAACGCGGTCGGGCCAGGGTTCTCCCACGCTCTGGGCGGGCGCGCCGGCGCGAGCGTCCTGGCCGAGGCGCTACCCGGCGCGCGAATCGTCAAGGCCTTCAACGTCTACGGGGCGGAGAATCTAGCGCACCGACCCGACGGTCCCGGCGGACTCGCGCCGATGATGCCGCTCGCCGGCGATGACGCAGAAGCCTGTGAGCTCGTTTCCGGCCTGGCCCGCGATCTCGGCTGGGCGCCCCTCGTGGTGGGAAACTCGGCCGCCTGGCTCGACCTCGAGCATCTCGCGCTGTTATGGATTCGGCTCGTGCGAGTTGGTGGCCACTCCTCCCGCCTCGTCTGGGCTGCATTCGGCGATTCTGTGGCGTAGCCGGCGCATGTGGAGAGGGGGTCGAACCGGCTCTTCCGGTTTTGGACCCCTCCGACGGAAAACGCGGTCGCCGTACGACTATGTGGGTGTGAGTCCACCATCGAACCCAGCGGCGCTGCTGGCGCTCTACGACGAGTCGCTGCCCGTCGTCTACGGGTACCTGCTACGCCGCTGCGGTGACCGCTCGGTGGCCGAGGACCTCACCTCGGAGACATTTGTGGCCGCGATGGACACCATACGGCGCACCGTCGGGCCCGAGCCCACCGTCGGCTGGCTGATCGGAGTGGCCAGACACAGGCTGGCCGACCATTGGCGTCGATCGCCACGGATCCCGACGCCGATCGGCGACGTCCCAGAACCGACGACCGCCGACCGCTGGGACATCGAACTCGACCGGCTGGTGGCGCAGTCCACACTCGACCGGTTGAACCCGATGCATCGCGCAGTGCTGACCCTGCGCTACGTCGACGACTGCACCGTTGATCAGTGCGCCGAAGCTCTCGGGCGCAGTGTCGCAGCGATCGAATCCCTGTTGACCCGAGCAAAGAACGAGTTCCGACACAGCTACCCCACCGAGCCGAACGGAGGCACGCGATGACTGATACCGATCCATTCGACGTCCTGCGCGCCAACGACCGGCCGGTGACACCCGACCCTGACTTCGCCCGCAGACTGCGTGCACGTCTGGCACGTGGAGCCGACCTTCCCATCGGAGTGAACATGGCCATCACCGACATCGACGACCACGAACCGCCAACCACTGATTCACGGAAACCCGGAGTCCTCCCCCGACCTGGCGCGCTACCCTATCTGACCATTGGCCGCGACCGTGGTCGCGAAGCAATCGATTGGTACACAACACATCTCGACGCGATTCTGTTGGGTGAACCCATCGTGATGGGCGACGACAGGCTGGGTCACGCCGAACTCGGGATCGCCGGCGGAGTGATCTATCTCGCGGAGGCGTTCCCCGAGGCAGGCCTGCAGGAACCCCGCGCAGAGGCAGTGTCGGTGAGCCTGATGCTCGAGGTCGCCGACGCCGACGCGGCCGTGTCGGCCGCGCAGGCCGGAGGGGCCAGAGTGGTCCGGGAACCCGGGGACGGCCATGGAACACGTACCGGGGTGATCATCGATCCGTTCGGTCACCGGTGGATGCTGGCCGGACCGATCCGCACCGCCTTACCAGTGCGCCGCGGCGACGTGGTGTACGCGTCGCTGGTCACACCCGACGCCGAACGGGCGGCCGCCTTCTACGGCTCGGTGCTCGGTTGGCGCTACGAGCCGCAGACCAGGCAGGTCACCAACCTGTCTCACCGACTGGGCCTGAGCTCGCAGCCCGACACCCGCACCCTGTTCCTTGTCTACGCCGTCGACGACCTCGACGAGGCTCGCGCTGCGATCGTTGCGGCCGGGGGCGTCGACGTCACCGAACCGGGTGGACACCCGGGATCACTGGACGCCGTCGATGATCAGGGCAGTCGGTTCGCCGTGTACGTGCCAGACGCTCAGGAGCGCCGGGGATCGCCCCATCCGGCGGGACACGGCGACCTCACCTACATCACCGTCCACACACCGGACAGTCGGACACTGCGCGACTTCTACAGCGCGGTACTGGGGTGGCAGTTCACTCCGGGCCGGATCGCCGACGGCTGGGAGGTGGTCGATTCACGCCCTCGGATCGGTCTCGCCGGCGGAGCCGATACCGGCGAGGCGGTGGCGATGTGGGTGGTCACCGACATCGACGCTGCGGTGGATCGAGTGGTGGCCGCCGGTGGCGTGGTGACAGCGCCGCCGGCCGCTATGCCCTACGCGAAGGTCGCGGAATGCGTCGACGATCAGGGTGTGCCGTTCTATCTGGGCCAGTACTGAGCTTCCCTGAGACGGTCCGGCGAATTCAGCCGACGCCCGGTCGGCGCAGTCTGGTCACGACGTAGTCGGCAATATTGTGCACCGAGAATGGATCGGCAGCGATCAGGGCGTCGACATCCGCGCGAGTCACTGCATGGGTGACGATGACACCGCCGGTTCGGGGATTCTTCGGCCCCGAAGCCGCCACGATGCCGCGGTCGGCATAGTCCGCCAGCACAGCGAGGTGATCGTCCCGAAGGCGGTCGACTTCGTCGAGAGATGCCGTATACGTCAGATCGATGACCCAGATCGCCACGTCATCGGCAGAGTCGGAGGAGTCAGACACCGACAAATCAAACCCGGCAGCGGGTCGCCCGGCAACTCGCAGTGCAATACTCGGGCCGATCACTCAGTTCGGGGCGCGGGAGGCAGCCTGGTGAATCGAATCGCGCGCGTGTCAACGGCAACCGTCGCCGTCGCGGCAACCGTGGCGGCTGCCGCGGGCATAGGCCTCGCGGTGTTCACACTCGATGACGCGAGCCGACCGGTCGACACCACCTCCGGCGACACGGCATCACCCGACAGGCTCACCGTGTTCGCCACCGTCGAACGAGTCGACGCCGCTCAGGGGTTACTCGCCGTTCGAGTCTCGGCAGTTCCGCGCGGCTCGTTCACAGCTGACGACGGCGACAGTCCCGATCGCGACATCACCATCGGCAGCAGCGGATTGAACGGTCTCACCATCGACCTCGCCGCGAACAAGGCGGTCAGCGCGAAGAACGCTACCGTCGAACTCGACACCGGTTCGATCGCCCGCTATCCCTTCGACAGTTATTCGGCTCGCTTCGGATTCTTCGCCGAGGCAGACGGGGTCAGCGTGCCGGTCGAACTGGTCACCGACACCACCGATCCGTTCTTCGTGATGTCGGCCGGCCCGGTCGAGTCCGACCGAGAACCGGCAGTGTCGTTGTCCTACAGCCGAACTCCGGCCACGTTCATCGTGGTCGGCGTGATGTTCCTGGTGATGTGGGGTCTTGCGCTCTCCGTGGCCGCCGCAGCGGCGGTGATCGTGCGTCGACGGTCGGGCTTGGTGTGGCCGGCTCTGGGGTGGATGGCGGCAACCGCGTTCGCGCTGGCGGCATTCCGCAATACGGCGCCGGGAAGCCCGCCCTTCGGATCCATCTTCGACTACACCGCGTTCCTCTGGGCCGAGTCGATTGTCGCGTGCGCGCTGGTTGCCGTCGTCGCCCGCGGTGTCCAGCTCGAGTGGGTCCCGCGCGCAGGAAAGCCGCCGAGCCCGTGACGCGACGGGTGTGGACCCAGAGCACGTGGACCCAGCGCATGTGGTCTCGGCGGGATTTCCTGCGCTCGACCGGGTTCGGCGGCGCGGCCCTGCTCGCCGGCGCGGCTGCATGCTCCTCGGAGGACGCCGCTCCCTCTGTTCCGCGTTCGAACGGGGAACCGGATGTGATCGTGATCGGCGCGGGGATGAGTGGGCTTGCGGCGGCGCGCCAGTTGGTCGATGCCGGTCGGTCGGTGCTGATCCTCGAAGCCCGCGACCGCATCGGTGGGCGCGTCTGGACCGACACCGCGTGGACCGACACACCTGTCGACCTGGGTGCCTCGTGGATTCACGGGGTGGATGCGAATCCGGTCGCCGATCTGGCGCGTGACGCCGGTGCCCGCACGGTTGCGACCGACGTCGACAATGTCACCACCTACCTCCCCGACGGGCGAATGGCCGACGAGCAGGCCGAGGGCCGAATCGAACGCGACAGCGACGGCGCCACGTCGGCCATCGCTCGATTCCAGGATTCGGGCAGGCCCGACCAGTCCATTCGGACAACGGTTCTCGCCTCCCGCCCCGAGGCGGGCCTCTCCCCTCTCGACCTGGCGATCGGCAACCACACCCTCGATGAGATCGAGCAGGAACTCTCCGGGAGCGCCGACGAGCTGTCATCGCTCTACTACGACAGCGACGCGCCGCTGATCGGGGGCGACGTCCTCTTCCCTGGCGGCTACGGCCAACTCACCGACTTCCTCGCCCGCGGCCTCGACATTCGCACGTCCCGGCCGGTGACGGCCGTCGCGTGGGGCACCGACGGCGCGCAGGTGTCGACGGCGACCGGGCAATACCGGTCCAACCAGGTGGTCGTCACCTTGCCCCTCGGCGTTCTCCAAGCGAAGTCCGTGCGCTTCGAACCGGCGTTGCCTGCGGCAGTGACCCGCGCGGTCGACGCCTTGGGGATGGGTGTTCTCAACAAGTGTTTCCTAGAGTTCCCGCGAGCGTTCTGGGCGGACACCGACTGGCTCACGTACGTCAGCGACGACCCCACCTACCGGTGGACGCAGTGGGTGAACATGGCGCGGGTGACCAGCACGCCACTCTTGCTGGGGTTCACGGCGGCGGACGTCGCCCGCCGCATCGAGCCGCTGTCCGATAGCGAGGTCGTCGACGACGCGATGCGAACAATTCAGCGCATTCACGGGCCCGACATTCCACAACCGACGCGCTACCGGATCACGCGATGGGCATCGGATCGGTACTCGCTGGGCTCGTACTCGTTCGCGAAGGTGGGCAGTGAGCCGTCGATGCGCGACACGCTGGCCGAGCCGATCGCGAACACGCTCTACCTCGCAGGGGAGGCGACAAGCAGGGCGTCGTACGGCACGGTTCACGGGGCCTTGGTGTCCGGGCGTCGCGCCGCAGAGCAAGTGGCGCAACGCTACTGACCGCGCAGCGCTACGAACACGCATCGCTGACCACACAGTGGAGGATCGTGCCCGGTTGCCGGGCACGATCCTCCACTTCCAGCTCAGGCCGCGGAGATCCGTTCGGTCATCGGGTACGCGTCCTCGTCGTACGGGTACTCGTGCTGCTGATACGCACGATCGACCGGGTCGCACTCGAGCACATCGGATCGCCCGACTACCGACGCCCACCACTGCTCGCGCTCGTCGGCCACCGGCCAGACAACTGCATCTTCCATGGCACGTCCTCCTGCAGAACCGTCCGCGATCATCCGGTGGTGGCCGCCGAGATGGTCTTCGCCTCGGAGTCGACGGTGTGGGCCACAGCGACCTTGCGCGGCTTCGCACGCTCGGCGAGGGGGATGGTCACCGAGAGCACCCCGTTGTCGTACGAGGCGGTGATCCGGTCTGCGTCGACTCCATCACCGAGAGCGATCTGACGACGGTAGGTTCCGGTAAAGCGCTCGGACGAAATCCACTGCACGCCATCGTCTCCGGCCGCGGAGCGATGCGCGGTGAGAGTGAGGGTCCCACGGTCGACGTCGACGTCGATCGAGCCGGGGTCCACACCCGGGAGGTCGGCGCTGAGGACATAGTGGTCATCGACCTTGTAGAGGTCCATCGGCATGAACCGGGGCGCACGCGTGGAGCCGGACGAAGCGCCCAGCAAGCCGGCGGTGAGGCCGTCGAGGTCACGGAACGGATCGAAACGAAGCACAGTAACCACCTCCTGCACTCTGCTCTGTCGGGCCACCCGCGTGGCGCGGGCGCCATCACTGTGCACCACCAAAGTTAGCACTCGGCAGACGAGAGTGCCAGAAATTTTTTCGGACAATTCGCTCAGCGATCCCCCGCCGACCAGCACCTACCGCTGTGTGATCCCATACGACCATGAGCCCCGTCAACGCCAAGGACGCGATGTTCTTCTACCCGCGTACGGCGGGCTCCACCATCTCCACGGACCTGCACAACGTGTACGCACTCGCCGAACCCTGGGCACGATCGGCCGCTGTCTCCACCGTCCGCACGAAGGTGCGTGAGCGATTCCACCTCGCACCGTTGCTGCACAGGAGGTTCGAGCGGGTACCGGCCGACCTCGAGCATCCCCTGCTCAGAATCGACCCGACCTGCGACGAGTCGTGCGTGGTCGGTGTACGGACACCGTCCTGGCGCGAGGCCCAGAACGCGATCGCCGATGTCGTCGCGGTTCCCCTCGACACCGATCGAACCACGTGGACCATCGTGGTGGTTCACGGTTTCGAGGACGGTCCGGACGGCACCAACGTCGTTCTCCTGTTTCGTCTCTCGCATGCTCTCACCGACGGGTACGGGCTGGCGGTGACCGCTCGCACGCTGCTGTTCGACCAGGATCTGCCGGCACCGGCCCTCACGGCACCGGACACGATGTCGCGTCGGCGAGCGGCGACCCGGGCACTGGCCCGGACACCGGTCGACATGCTGCGGCTCGGGCCCGCACTGGTGCGCTCACTGCGCCGCACGTCGAGAATCCGACAGCGCTACCCCCTTCCTGATCGGACGCTCCCCCACACTCGATTCAACCGCCCCCTCGGCCCGGCCCGAGTGGTTCGATTCCTCGTCTTCGACGATCCGTCCGACCCCGACACCGCCATCGCGCGAGCGATCGCCGCCATCAGTGAGGCCATGCGGCGATACCTGACGGATCGGGGCGAGGGCACGGACACGCTCGGAGCCGTGGTCACACTGGTGCTCCCGCGCGAGGCGCACTGGAGCGCAGCCAACCGATTCGTCAGCGCCACCATCGACCTGCACTGCACGAGCGCCGACCTCGACGACCGGGCACGGCGGATTCGCGCCGAGGTCACCAACGCCCGGGCCCGGTCGTTCGATCCTGATCACCTCGCGACCTTCCGGGTCGTGGATTGCGTCCCACCTGTCGTGTTGGCCAACCTGACCCGGCGGGTCGCCCGCTCCACCCGACGTGCACCCGCCGTGATCGGTCACACCGTGATCAGCACGTCCTCGCGCACCGATCGACCCTCCGGCGGCCTGGGGCATTCGACCTTCAACTCGGGGTTCGCCATGGTCACCGACGCGGTGGCCCTGACGCATGTGGTGACCCGCGCCGGTGCGCGCATCACGATCTCGATCCTGTCCTCCCCCGATGTCCTCGACGACATCGATTCCTACACAGCAGCTCTCGTCGACGCGGCGCCCTTCAGCCCCGTCGAGTGAGCACGAACGTCCCGGTGGCTGGGTCGAACTTCACGGACGGGGAATCGAAGGTGCGTCCGATCAGTCCGCGTTCGACAACCTCGGCGGCCGACCCCTCACTCAACCCGTGCTCCGGATCGAGCACCCACACTCGGTCGGCCACCCGCAGAGCGGGCTCGAGATCATGGGTGGACAGCAGCACTGTCAGCCCCAGGTCCACTGCGGTCCGCCGCAGCAACTCGAGTACGCCCACGCGCGCCGAGACGTCGAGGAACGCGGTCGGTTCGTCGAGAACGAGCATCGTCGGTTCCTGCGCGAGCGCACGCGCGATGAGAACCCGCTGGCGCTCACCGTCGGACATCCGCGCCACCGGTATCGCGCCCAGGTGGACTCCGTCGACCGAGCGCAGACAGCGCTCGACGATCTCGCGGTCGGCCGGGCCCGACCGACCACCGAAACCCAGGTACGGGGTTCGACCGAGGGAGACGAGGTCGAATCCGGTGAGCAGACCGGGATCGAAACGATCGGTGAGAACCGCGGCGATCATGGTGGCGGCCTCGGCCCGAGGAATCGATCCGACCGAACGCCCGTCGAGTTCGACGGTTCCGGCGACAGGTTTCTGCAACCCGGCCACCGTCCGCAGGAGAGTCGATTTGCCTGCCCCGTTCGGCCCCACGAGCACCGTCAACTCCCCCGCCACGGCGGCTGCGGTGATGCCCGCACACACGATCTGTGACCGCACACCGCGCACCCGGGACCGGGTGAGGTAGCCGATCGAGGTATCGACCAGGGTCAGGCCCCGGCCCGGCTCATCCACTGCGCACTCCGTCACCGATGCTTCGCGATCGTAGGAGCACCGCGATCACCACCGGTGCACCGATGGCCGCCGTCACGGCATTGAGCGGCAGCACCGACTCCCCACCGGGAACCTGGCTGATGATGCCGCACGCCAGCGCCACCGCCGCACCACCGGCCACGACGGCGGGCAGCAGAACTCTGTGATCGGACGTCCGAAGCGCCGTCCGGGCCAGATGCGGCACCGCCAATCCGATGAACCCCACCGGGCCGCAGAACGCGGTCACCGCACCGGTCGACAGTGCGGCCGAGAGGAGTGTGAGAACCCGAATCCGCTGCACCGCAACACCCATCGTGGCTGCATAGTTCTCCCCGAGCAGTAGCGCGTTCAGCGCCCGCACGGTGCTCGCCGCGAGCGCCAGACCGACACCGACCACCGCTGCCAGGATCGCGACGTCGGAGAAGGACGTGCCCGCGAAGCTTCCGAGCCCCCAGAGCAGGAACTGCTGCGTCCGGGCGGGATCTGCGTACACCAGCAGAACACTGACCACCGCCGTGGTCGCCGAGCCCACCATGACCCCCACCAGCAGCAAGGTCACGGCCGACCGCACCCATCGGGCGAGGACGAGGATCACCAGGAGAACGAGCGCGGCGCCTCCGGCTGCGGCGGTGACCACGCCGACGCGACCCGTGCCGGCGATCCCCGCGGTGAACGATGCAGCACCGGCCCCGCCGGAGAGCAGCACCACCGACGCCACACCCAAGCTCGCGCCGGAACTCGCGCCCAACACGTACGGGTCGGCAAGTGCGTTGCGGAACAGGGTTTGCATCTGCAAGCCGGCCACGGCGAGACCCGCCCCCGCGAGAGCAGCGGTGAGAGCACGCGGGAGCCGCAGGTCGTGCACCACCACCTGCCACCGGGGGTCGGACGCGGGCGCACCGACGAGGACGCGGACCGTGTCGATCAGCGGGACGTCGACGGGGCCGAGCGCCAGCGCGAGCAGGAACAGGATCGCACCGGCGACGACCATCGCAGCCACCACCGACATCGACCGCGATGGTCGCGTCATCAGGCCGACGGAACTCGGCGGTAGAACGAGAACGAGTGCCGCGGGAACAGATCCGGATGCACGATGGCCGCGAGATCGCCCAGAACCAGATCGGGTCGCAGCACACCGAGTTGGAAGAAGTCGTTCGTCGACGTCGTCCCCGACGCCGCGGTGCTCGACCACACCTGACCGGAGGTGACGGCGGACAGAGTTCCGTAGCGGGGGTCCTCGGCGACGGCATCGGCGGTGCGCGCCCAGTCGGCCATCACCAGCCAGATCGGCGCTGTCCCCGCTCGGGCGTAGACGTCCTCGAAGCTCAATTGCAGGCTGGCGGTCGAGGTGTCGCTCTCCCACGGGTAGGTGCCACCCCCGTCGCGGATCAGCCGACCGAAGTAGCCGCCGCCGGGGGCCATGTACCAGGTGCCCTGATACATGGTTCCGGGAAGAACCGCGGCCTTCGGGGCCGACGCAACCGTGGCCACGGTGTCGCCGTAACTGCGTCGGATGGTGTCGTACAGGGTAGCGGCTGCGCCCTCGGTCCCGGTGAGGGCGGCGAACAGCTTGACCCACTCGGCTCGGCCGAGCGCGGTCGGCTCCAGATACTCGGCGTCGGCGACCACCGGAATCCGAGCGGCCCGCAGCTTCGCGTACGACGGATCGTCGACGCCCGCCGTCACCAGCACGTTCGGGTTCGCGGCCACCACCTTCTCCAGGTCCACGGTGTCACCGGGCGCGTACTCGGTGATGGCCCCGCTGCTGATTCGCGACTTCAGGTCCGGGTCGGTGATCGCCGAGGCGCTCGCGACTCCGCGCAGGACGTCGTTGCGCTCGAGCGCCGCCAAAGCGGGCAGATGGGTCGTGGACGCGGAGTACAGGCTGGTCACCGGAACGGTGATCCGTTGAGCCGCAGCCAGATCACCGGTGAGCTGCGGATCGGGCGCGCCGCACTGGACGAGAACGTAGGACTCGGGGGCGCCGCCGGGGTAGGGCTGCGACACCGTGACCACCTGGTAGCTCTTCTCGTAGCGGATGGAGAAGTTCTTCGCGTCCGAGAGCGTGGACTTGGTCGGGAAGTAATCGGTGTTCGGGTCGAAGGATGTGATGCATCCACGCCCGTCGCGCTGGGTGGTCGGCGGCGTCGAGGCACCGCACCCGGCGACGATCAGGGACATCGAGACGAGGAGAGCGAGAGCGGACCGCCGCCCGATTCGAGGGACATCTACGCGCATGGTGGGTTCGCCACCTCTCTCGGGGAGATCCGCCCCGATACGACGTTCGAGATGACGCGAGTCTCCTGGCTCTCGGATCAGTGCTCACCGCCTGCCTTCCAGCCTCGACGGCCGTGGCAATCACGAGCGGTTCACTCCCCGAATACAGTGGCGGGACCGCGCCGGCATCGCACCGGCTTCCTCTTCGTCATCCCCTGACACGCACGAGTGTGTCACGCGAGCCCGAACCTCCATGCGGCGAGTCTTGACCTGATCCAGAAAACAAGGCCATAGTGGAGAGGTGACCACTGATCAGGAGTTCGCGGAGATCCTTCGCGCGGCCTCCCTGCGGGTCACCCGTCCGCGTGTGGCGGTACTGGGCGCCGTGCACAACCATCCTCACGCCGACGCCGAGGGTCTGCTCGGTGTGGTGCGAGCTGCACTGCCGGATGTATCGCGCCAGGCCGTGTACGACGTTCTGCACGCACTCACCGACGCACGGCTGGTGCGACGGTTCCAACCCTCCGGGTCGAGTGCGCGCTACGAGGCTCGCGTCGGGGACAACCATCACCATCTCGTGTGCCGCGAGTGCGGCGGCATCGACGACGTCGAGTGCGCCGTCGGTGAGGTGCCCTGCATGACACCGGACCGCGTCGGCAACTTCGTGGTCGACGAAGCAGAGGTCATCTACTGGGGCCTGTGCGAGGCCTGCTCGAATTCCGCGGTATCGCGGAGCCAGCCATGACAGAACATCCGAACCGCTCGTCCATCGAAAGGAATGTCGTGTCTCAAGATCTGACCACCGGCCAGTACGAGGGAGCCCCGGACCAGAGCGGTGGCTGCCCCGTCGTCCACAACCGACTTCCGCAGCCCGTCGAGGGCGGCGGCAACCGCGATTGGTGGCCCAACGCGCTGAATCTGCGGATTCTGAAGAAGAACCCGGCTGTCGGCAACCCGATGGATGAGGACTTCGATTACGCCGCGGAGTTCCTCTCCCTCGATCTCGACGAGGTCAAGGCCGACATCACCGCGGTGATGACCGACTCCCAGCCGTGGTGGCCTGCCGACTACGGGCACTACGGACCGTTCTTCATCCGGATGGCATGGCACGCCGCCGGCACCTACCGCATTCAGGACGGCCGCGGCGGAGCGGGTGCGGGCATGCAGCGTTTCGCACCGCTGAACAGCTGGCCGGACAACGCCAACCTGGACAAGGCGCGCCGCCTGCTGTGGCCGGTGAAGAAGAAGTACGGCCGCAAGCTGTCCTGGGCAGATCTCATCGTTCTCACCGGCAACGTCGCGCTCGAATCGATGGGCTTCAAAACCTACGGTTTCGCCGGCGGACGCGTCGACCAGTGGGAGCCCGACGAGGACGTGTACTGGGGTCCCGAGCAGACCTGGCTCGGCGACGAGCGCTACTCGGGACAGCGTGAGCTCGACAACCCGCTGGCAGCGGTGCAGATGGGCTTGATCTACGTCAATCCGCAGGGCCCCAACGGCAACCCTGAGCCCGCCGCGTCCGCAATGGACATCCGCGAGACCTTCGCACGCATGGCGATGAACGACGTCGAGACCGCAGCCCTGGTGGTCGGTGGTCACACCTTCGGCAAGGTGCACGGCGCCGCCGACGCCGACGAGTACGTCGGCGCCGAACCCGAGGGTGCACCGCTCGAGCAGGTCGGACTGGGCTGGAAGAACAGCTTCGGCACCGGCGTCGGCACCGACGCCATCACCAGCGGCCTCGAGGGCGCATGGACCCCGACCCCGACCGCGTGGGACAACAGCTACCTGGAGACGCTCTACGGCTACGAGTGGGAGGTCCACAAGGGCCCCGGTGGCGCATGGCAGTGGCGTCCGAAGAACGGTGAGGGCGCCGACCTGGTGCCCGACGCTGCGGACCCGAACAAGCGCCACGCACCGATGATGCTCACCAGCGACCTCGCGATGCGTGTCGATCCGATCTACGAGCGCATCACCCGCCGGTGGCTCGAGCACCCGGAGGAGCTGGCGCAGGAGTTCGCGAAGGCGTGGTTCAAGCTCACCCACCGCGACATGGGCCCGGTTGCGCGGTACCTCGGCTCGGAGGTTCCCGCCGAGACACTTCTGTGGCAGGACCCGCTGCCGGCCGTCGATCACGACCTGATCGGTGACGCGGAGATCGCCGATCTGAAGTCGCGCATCCTCGAGTCCGGTCTGACCACCGCACAGTTGGTCTCCACTGCGTGGGCCGCAGCGTCGTCGTTCCGTGGTTCGGACAAGCGCGGTGGCGCCAACGGCGGTCGGATCCGGCTCCAGCCCCAGGCCGGCTGGGAGGTCAACGAGCCGGACGAGCTGGCACAGGTGATTCGCGCGCTCGAGACGATCCAGGCCGACTTCAACGCCGGTCCGGCACAGGTGTCCTTCGCCGATCTCGTCGTGCTCGCCGGCGTTGCTGCTGTCGAGCAGGCCGCTGCGGCAGCAGGACACCCGGTGCAGGTCCCCTTCACCCCGGGCCGCACGGATGCCACCCAGGATCAGACCGATGTCGACTCGTTCGCTGCGCTCGAGCCGACGGCCGACGGTTTCCGCAACTACGTGGGCAAGGGCCAGCGCCTGCCGGCCGAGTACGCCCTGATCGACAAGGCGAACCTGCTGACGGTCAGTGCGCCGGAGATGACCGCCCTGATCGGCGGACTGCGCTCCCTCGGTGCCAACTACCAGAAGTCGACCCACGGGGTGTTCACCAGCACGCCGGGCACGCTCTCGAACGAGTGGTTCGTCAATCTCCTGGACATGGGTACCGAATGGTCGCCCGCCAGCGAGGACGGGCTGTACGAGGGTCGTGACCGCGCCACCGGTGAACTGGTGTGGACCGGCACCCGCGTGGACCTGGCGTTCGCGTCGAACTCCGAGCTGCGCGCGCTCGCCGAGGTGTACGCAGCCGATGACGCGGGCGAGAAGTTCGTGAAGGACTTCGTGGCCGCGTGGACCAAGGTGATGGAGCTCGATCGGTTCGATCTGGCCTGATCACAGAGCGAGCGAAACCCCCACGGCCACATCTCGGTCGTGGGGGTTTCGCTCGTCAGGGGGTCAGGACGGTCCGCCCGGCGCGCGCACGAGCAGGGGCACACCGGGGAAGACGGCCGCGAGCTCCGAGCGAGACTTGCGCAGGGACGCCGTGCCGTACCCCTTCTTTCGGTGCTCGGGGTGGACCCAGATCCGCAGATCGACCTCGTTGCCGACCAGCTCTCCGAACACGATGCCGACCTTGTTCTCGCCCTCGACGGCGACGAACCAGGCCGCCTGCTCGGCGTCGACGCGCGAGAGGGCCTTCGCGATCTCCTCCTCCACGCTCTCGGCAGCCGAGCCCGACCCGTCGCCCGCCGTCCCGACATCGGCGAGGCGGACGGCGAAGATGTCGGCGTCGTCGAAACCGGCGAACGCCCGCAGCGTCATGCCCTCGCCGGTACTCGCAGGTCGCTCGGCCAGGGTGAAGCTGAGTCGGCTGTTGAGGTCCTCGAGCTCGGCGGCGTTGTCGCGTCGGGCGTCGATGGTCAGTTGATCCAGGCGCATCCCCATCACCGCCTCACCGCCGAGGGTCGAGGTTCCGAGCAGGGTGGCGACGGCGGCGACAGCATCGGCACGGGTCGTCGCATCGACGATGGCGTCGAGAACCTCGTGGCGACGGTCGAAAGCGGTCAGTAGCGCCTCGGTCACCTCGCGGCGCGTTGCATGGACGTCGTGTTCGGTCATGGGCAGAGCGTAGGCCAGAGGGGCCGTCCGCACTCGTGGTCGGACACGACCGGCCGACCTGATGTCGCACCCGCGGTACAGAATGATCCGATGGAGATCGCCCTGCTGCTGGTCGGCCTCGCCGTCACCGTTCTGACCATGACGGCCTTCGCTGATCGTGTTCGCCTGCCGGCGCCGCTGCTGCTGATCGTCGTCGGCGCGCTCGTCTCCTACGTGCCCGCAGTCCCCGAGGTTCGACTGCAGCCCGATGTCGTTCTCCTGGGCCTACTTCCACCACTGCTGTACGCCACCGCGGCGCGATCGTCCCTGATCGACTTCCGGGCCAACCGGCGGGCCATCGGCATGCTGTCCATCGGACTCGTCGCGTTCACCACCGCAGGCATCGGCGTCGTGGTGTACCTGGTGCTGCCCGGCGTCTCCTGGCCGGTCGCGTTCGCGATCGGGGCCGTCGTGGCTCCACCCGATGCCGTTGCAGCCACGGCGATCGGTCGCCGAATCGGACTGCCCCGCCGTGTGGTGACGATTATCGAAGGTGAATCGTTGCTCAACGACGCCACCGCCCTGGTGGCGCTGAGCACGGCGCTGTATGCGATCGGGCACTCGGTGCAGGGCTGGCGGATCGGACTGGACTTCGTGGTCGCGGCCGGCGGCGGCGTGCTGGTGGGCCTGGTGGTCTACGCGGTCGTGGCGTTCATCCGCCGCCGGGTGCGAGATCCCCTGCTGGACACCGGGATCTCGTTCGTGGTGCCGTTCGCCGCCTACCTCTTCGCCGAGGAACTCACCGCGTCGGGCGTTCTGGCCGTGGTGGTGTCGGGCCTGCTCCTCGGGCACAACGCGCCGATCCTGCAGAGTGCGAAATCCCGTATCGCCGAGCGCCTCAACTGGGACACCACCGCCTACATTCTGGAGAACGCGGTATTCCTGCTCATCGGCCTGCAGGCGTCGTGGTTGATCCGGGACGTCACCACCAGCGATCTCTCCGCCGCCACCATCGTACTCGTGTGTGGCGCGACCCTCGCCGGCGTCATCGTTCTGCGCCTGGTGTGGGTGTGCGCCTCGCGCTATCTCTTGCGCCGCTCCCGAGACGGACACACCCCGTCGTGGAGCAGCATCGTGGTGGTGGGGTGGGCCGGGATGCGCGGCGTGGTCACCCTCGCTGCGGCGTTCACGCTGCCCGACGACGTCCCGAATCGCGAGATCCTGCTCCTGGTGGCGTTCACGGTGGTCGCCGGAACCCTGTTCCTGCAGGGGCTCACCCTGCCTCTCCTGGCACGCGCACTGAAATTGCCGGCGCCGGACCCGGTCGATCACGCCCTCGCCCGCGCCACGGTGCTGCAGCAGGCGACCAAGGCGGGTCGAGCCGAGCTCGCGGCGATGCAGATCGACGATCCCACGGGAGTGATGGAGATGGTCGAGCAGCGCGCCGACAGACGCAACCACGCTGCCTGGGAACGGTTGGGCACCACACCGAACCAGGAGACCCCCAGCGAGCTGTACGCCAGGATCCGCTCGGCGATGATCGACGCCGAGCGCCGCCGGGTGCTCGAGATCCGCAGCACCGGGGATGTGCCGTCGGATGTGATCGCCGAGGTGCTCGCCATGCTCGACATCGAGGAGTCGATGATCGATCGGGCAGTCAGCGCTCGCGACGAACTGCGGACAGCCCGGTTGGACACATCCTCGCCCGTGGCCCCGGTCGCACCCCGTTCATCGTGCTCTCACCTCGCCGATCATCCGGTCACGATCACGGTCACCGACGGCACCTGCCCCGAGTGCGTGGCGGAGGGCACGCAGTGGGTTGCCCTGCGCCAGTGTCTGGTGTGCGGACACGTCGGATGCTGCGACTCCTCCCCCGGTCGCCACGCCGGCGCCCACTTCGACACCACCGCACACCCGGTCATCCAGTCCGCGGAGCCGGACGAGACGTGGCGCTGGTGCTACATCGACCACACGCTGGCCTGACCCGATCACAACGAGCCTTCTCGGCACCGAACACCACCCGACAGGAGCACACATGACGCGCACGGTCGTTGCCACGGATTTCGGCGGACCCGACGTTCTCGAAGTTCGATCGATTCTTCTGCCGGACCCGGGACCGGGCGAAGCTCGCGTGGCCCTGCGCGCAATCGGGGTCAATCCCTACGACGTCAAGAGCTACAGCGGTGCGTTCGGACGCGACCGGTCGACCCTGCCCATCGCCCTGGGCACCGAGGCGTCGGGTGTCGTGGTCGCGCTCGGGCCGGGAACCGATGACCAGGAAGGTGCAGTCACGGTCGGTGACGCCGTGATCGTGATCGGGAAAGGGCTCTACAGCGACGAGGTGGTGGTCGACGTTCGCGATGTGGTGCCCGCCCCGGAGAACCTCTCGTTCGAGGAGTCCGCGGGACTGATGCTCACGGCGACCACCGCAGTCGACACGCTCGACACCGTCGGGGTCGGGAGCGCAACCACGGTGCTGGTCCACGGCGCGGCGGGAGCCGTCGGACAGCACGTCGTACAACTCGCGTCCGATCGTGGTGCAACGGTGATCGGAGCCGTCTCCACACGGCATCTCGATGATGTCCGTTCCCTCGGCGCGCTCCCCGTCGAGTACGGAAGCGGATTCGTCGAGCGTGTTCGCGCGATGGCGCCCAGTGGGATCGACGCGGTGATCGACACCGTCGGCACCGACGAGATCGTCGACCTGTCCCTGGCCTTGGCGCCCGAACCGGGTGCGGTGGTCTCTATCGTCGCGTTCGCGCGGGCGGCGACCGACGGGTTCCACGCGGTCGGCGGCGGTGACAACGACAGTGGTCGGCGTCGCCGCGCTGCCCGTCAGCCCGTCGTCGCCGCGGCCCGGGCCGGGGCCCTCACGGTCGACGTCGCCCGCACCTATCCACTGACCGACGTCGCGCGAGCCCACGCCGACCTCGTCGGGCCGAGACCGAGAGGTAAGTTCGTTCTCATCCCGTAGCGACCAACAGCTCGGGGCCGCGCCTTGCCGCGCCGACGTACATCGTGGCGACTACCGTGGTACCCGGTTCCAATTCGGCGTGTACCAATTTCGAGGAGTGCATCAATGAGTGTCCAGCCGATCAGCAGCAAACGCCACCGCGTCGTCGTCATCGGGTCCGGCTTCGGCGGCCTGTTCGGCACACAGGCACTCAAGCGCGCCGACGTCGACGTCACACTGATCGCACGGACCACGCACCACCTCTTCCAGCCCCTGCTCTACCAGGTCGCAACCGGCATCCTGTCCGTGGGCGAGATCGCACCGGCCACCCGCGTCGTGTTGCGACGCCAGAAGAACGCCCAGGTTCTGCTCGGCGAGGTGGAGACGATCGACCTCGAAGCTCGAACCGTCACCTCGAGCCTGCTGGGACGCGAGACCGTGACGCACTTCGACAGCCTGCTCGTTGCGGCCGGTGCGCAGCAGTCGTATTTCGGCAACGATCACTTCGCCGAGTTCGCGCCGGGGATGAAGACCATCGACGACGCCCTGGAGCTGCGCGGGCGAATCCTGAGCACGTTCGAGCAGGCGGAGCTGTCGAACGATCCGGAGGAGCAGGCTCGACTGCTCACCTTCGTCGTGGTCGGCGCGGGGCCCACCGGTGTGGAGTTGGCCGGTCAGATCGCCGAACTTGCCGACCGCACTCTCGACGGTGCGTTCCGCAACATCGATCCGAAGGACGCCAAGGTGATCCTCCTCGATGCGGCGTCGTCGGTTCTTCCGCCGATGGGCCCCAAGCTCGGCCTCAAGGCGCAGCGGCGTCTCGAGAAGCTCGGGGTGGACGTCCAGCTCAATGCGATGGTCACCGGTGTCGACGAGAACGGCTTGACCGTCAAGGACAAGGACGGCGCGGAGCGTCGAATCGACTCGCAGTGCAAGGTGTGGTCGGCCGGTGTTCAGGCCTCGCCGCTCGGCAAGCAACTGGCCGAGCAGTCGGGCTCCGAACTCGACCGCGCCGGACGTGTGATCGTCGAACCCGACCTGACCATCAAGGGCCACCCCAACGTCTTCGTCGTCGGTGACATGATGCTGGTCAAGGACGTGCCCGGTATGGCTCAGGGCGCCATCCAGGGAGCCCAGTACGCAGCGAAGATGATCAAGGCCTCGCTGCAGGGCGCCGATCCGGCCGCGCGCCAGCCGTTCAAGTACTTCGACAAGGGGTCGATGGCCATCGTCTCCCGGTTCAACGCCGTGGCGAAGGTGGGCAAGCTCGAGTTCGGCGGCATCGTCGCCTGGGCGATGTGGTTGGCCATCCACCTCGTCTATCAGGTCGGTTACCGGAACCGACTCACCACGATGATCTCGTGGTTCATGAGCTTCATCGGGCGCAGCCGCGCACAGATGGCCTCGACCGAGCAGCAGGTGTTCGCCCGACTTGCCATCGAACAGGTCCACAACATGCACCTGGGCGAAGCGTCGGCAACACCTTCCTCGCCGCCCAGGGCAGTACCGGTCGAGCAAGCCTCACCACCGCAGAAGGCTGTCGCGGAGGCCTGACCTCGCGACCGATCACAACCGCGCTGCGACGGTGGTGCTGAGCAGCCCGCCACCGGCCAGCGGCAGCACGGTGCTCGCTCCGAGGAACTGATCACCCTCGACTACGGGTTGTTCTTCGACGTCTGCTCCCAGCATGAGGACGCTGGTGAGGGCACCGGGCTGGAACAGTCGGTCATGACCGGTACCGGCGCCCAGGTGCAGGCGATGGCGCAGCCTCGGGCAGCCGTCGACATCGACGTGCATCGTGCCCGACCACTGTCCACCCTTCTCGTCACTGCGACCTATCTGGACGCGCTCACGTACGGACACCCTCGACGACGCGGTGGCCGTGATCGTCGTCCGCGTGTGGTGGTAGGCAGTGGACGCGATGATCACCGGCTCCGGGTCGAGGGACAGAACAGCGTCGTCGTGCACCTCGTACGACAAGTGCGAGTGCGACACATCGGTTGTCGCCGCCGGGAGGGCGACCGTGGCGGCCGCGCTACGCAGGAGCAGTCGGGCTCCCTCCTCGACGATCACCCGCACGTCGATTCGGTCGCCGCCGAGCGGCGTGGCCGCGGTGCCGATCAGATGCACCTGGTGGGGGCCGGTCAGTCGCGCGGCGATACCGCCCTCGGCTTCGAGACGCGGGCGGCGGCCCGTGGAGGCGACGATCAGAACAGAAGTTCGCACAGGCTTGGCGCTCGGTGGTCGGTTCTACGGCGTCTCGTCGGCCACGGCAGCGAGTTGCTCGCGCACCCATGACAGGACGGGCGTTGCGGCGGGGTCCTCGGTGAGCGAGGTGAACACGGTGGGACGTCCCTCGCGGACCCGGCCGGCGTCACGGTCCATGACCGACAGATCGGCGCCGACCATCGCGGCGAGGTCGGTCTTGTTGATCACCAGCAGATCCGAGTACGTCACCCCCGGACCACCCTTGCGGGGCACCTTGTCCCCACCGGCTACGTCGACGACGAAGATCTGCACGTCGATCAGGCCGGACGAGAAGGTTGCGGTCAGGTTGTCACCGCCGGATTCGACCAGAACGAGATCGAGCGGGGGGTTGGCTTCCACGAGGTCGTCGATGGCATCGAGGTTCGCTGTGATGTCGTCCCGAATTGCCGTGTGGGGGCAGCCACCGGTCTGGACGGCGGTGATGCGCTCATCGGGCAGCACCGCGTGACGACGCAGGAAGTCCGCATCCTCGGTGGTGTAGATGTCGTTGGTGAGCACGCCGAGCGAAATCTCGTCGCGCAACTCACGACACAGGGCCGCCACCAGCGCGGTCTTTCCTGAACCGACGGGGCCACCGATCCCGATACGCAGTGCTTCTCCCGGTGTTCGGGTACGACGCGGCCGGTCCGGTGCGTGGGTGTGCGGCTGGCCGTCGATCAGATGCGGTGGCATGTCGAGTTCTCTTTCGGTGATCGGTCGTCGGTGATCGGTCGTCGGTGGTCGGAGGAGAAGGTCAGGAGGCGAACAGCGGTCGCTCCCGGACCCGGTGACGTTCGGCGAGGAAGTCCAGCAGCGGGTCCGAGTCGTCGCACAGGTCGGGGAGCGCGACGCACACCCGGGCCGCAACGGCGTCGCACTCGCCTGTGAGCGTGAACGTCAGGGCGGCGACGTCGGCCGGATCGAGGGCGAGCAGTCGCTGGGCGGCAACAGCCGAGCCGGTCATTGCCGTGTAGATCTGCACCAGAGCGCATTCCGAGGCGCCCAAGCCGAGGAACCGACCAACCGCACCCGCGGCCACCGGCGCGTGCGGCTTGAGACCCAGATCTGTCCAGTCGTGCCCCGGCCAGGTGTGGACCGCCAGGCGCCGCATTCCCCTGCCCTGCGAACGCGATGCCGCACGCGCTGCCAGCGATGGAGTCCTGGCCTCGTACTCGATCTCTGCGTCGACGGGCGTGAGCAGTCCGGTCACCACGGCGGCCGCGACGGAACCGGCAACCGCACCGGCAGTGGTGATCCGGCGGCGCAGGAAGGCGTCGAGGGTGCCGAGGTCGGCAACGATGCCCGCTGCGATGGCCTCCTCGACCCCGCCCGAATGCACGTGGCCACCGATGGGCAGTCTCGAATCCGTGAGAGACATCAATGCGGACAGGCTCATCAGAACAGGAAGTACCTCTGCGCCATCGGGAGCTCGGTCGCGGGCTCCTCGGTCCACACCTGCCCGTCGATGGTGACGGTGAACGTATCGGGATCGACCTCGATCCGGGGCATCTCGGCGTTGTTCGGCATATCGGCCTTGCCGATGTTGCGGACGTTGGCGACCGGAACCAGGCGCCGATCGCACGACAAGCGCTCGGCCAGACCGTCGTCGAGTGCCTGCGGGGAGACGAAGTGGACCGAGGTGGCGGCGGCTGCCTTCGGGGCGGCGCCGAACATCGGGCGCGGGAACTCCGGCTGCGGGGTGGGTATCGAGGCGTTCGCGTCGCCCATCGCGGCCCATGCGATCATGCCGCCCTTGACCACCGCGTGCGGCCGCACTCCGAAGAACTTGGGCTCCCACAGCACGAGGTCGGCAAGTTTGCCGGGTTCGACGGAGCCGATCTCGGCGTCGAGCCCGTGTGCGATCGCCGGGCAAATCGTGTACTTCGCGATATATCTCATGGCGCGGTTGTTGTCGGCCCGAACGTCGCCGGGCAGATATCCGCGACGCCGCTTCATCACATGGGCGGTCTGCCAGGTCCGCATCACCACCTCGCCGATTCGACCCATCGCCTGGGAATCGCTGCCGATCATCGATATCGCCCCCATGTCGTGCAGGAGGTCTTCGGCGGCGATCGTGGACGGTCGGATCCGACTCTCGGCGAACGCGAGATCCTCGGGAATGGACGGCGACAGGTGGTGGCACACCATGAGCATGTCGAGATGCTCGTCGAGCGTGTTCACGGTGTGTGGGCGCGTGGGGTTGGTGGAGCTGGGAAGAACGAACGGTTGGGAGGCCACGGTGATGATGTCCGGTGCATGGCCACCGCCGGCTCCCTCGGTGTGGTAAGCGTGGATGCCGCGTCCGGCGATCGCCGCGAGGGTGTCCTCGACGAAACCGGCTTCGTTGAGCGTGTCCGAGTGCAGGGCCGCCTGAACTCCGGCCTGCTCGCACACGGTCAGACACGCGTCGATCGCAGCGGGTGTGGACCCCCAGTCCTCATGGAGCTTGAATCCCGATGCGCCGGCGCGCAATTGCTCCCACATGGCTTCGGCCCCGACCGTGTTGCCCTTGCCGAGAAGGACGATGTTCATCGGCCACCCGTCGAGCGCCTCGAGCATGCGTGCGAGGTGCCAGGCACCGGGTGTGACGGTTGTCGCCTTGGAACCCTCGGCCGGACCGGTACCGCCACCGATGATGGTGGTGATCCCTCCCCCGAGCGCCTCCTCCATGATCTGCGGTGCGATCAGGTGGACATGACAGTCGATGGCCCCGGCGGTGACGATGCGACCGTTGCCGGCAATGATCTCCGTCGACGGGCCGATCACCAGCGCCGGGTGCACCCCGGACATGATGTCCGGGTTCCCGGCCTTCCCGAGGGCGACGATGCGACCATCTCGAATTCCGATATCGGCCTTGATAACTCCCCAGTGGTCGAGGATCACCGCACCGGTGATGACCGTGTCCGGCGCCCCGTCGGCGCGAGTCGCGCGGGACTGGCCCATGGACTCGCGAATCACCTTCCCCCCACCGAAGACGGCCTCGTCCCCGGCCAGACCCGGACCGCCGCAGCGGTCCTCGGTGATCTCGATCATCAGATCGGTGTCGGCCAGACGAATGCGGTCACCGGTCGTGGGTCCGAAGAGCTCGGCGTATCGAGCTCGCGAGAGCTCGGCCATCACCGCGCTCCGCTCGGGTGGCCGGGGTCGTCCAGCCGACCTGGCGGTGTGTGCCCGATCCCGTGGACCTCGCGGGTACCACCCAGATCGACCAGCGCGACGTCCTGCGCCAGGCCGGGTTCGAAGCGCACCGCGGTGCCCGCCGCGATGTCGAGTCTCTTGCCGTGTGCGGCGACCCGATCGAAGGTCAGGGCTGCGTTGGACTGCGGGAAGTGGACATGTGACCCGACCTGGATGGGCCGGTCACCGTCGTTGACCACGGTGAGGACCAGCGCTGTGCGCCCGGCGTTGACGACGATCACGCCTTCCTCGGTGACGACCTCTCCAGGGATCATGCAGACCTCACGGGATGGGGTGGTGGACGGTGATCAACTTCGTCCCGTCCGGGAAGGTGGCTTCGACCTGAACCTCGTCGAGCATCTCCGCGATGCCGTCCATGACATCGGAACGTGCGAGAACCTCACGGCCCGACGCCATCAGTTCTGCGACGGTGCGTCCGTCCCGCGCGCCCTCGAGCAGATGATCGGTGATCACCGCGACCGCCTCCGGATGGTTCAGCCGCAACCCTCTGCCACGACGCCGGCGAGCCAGTTCGGCTGCGTAACTGACCAGAAGTCGTTCCTGCTCGTGCGGGGACAGCCTCACGGTTCCTCCTGTCACACACCGGACGATCCGACGCGGACCCGTCGGCCCCGTCATCTTGGCACGACCGAGCGGTTCGAGCCGGGCGAGTGGACGGCTGGTCAGTGACCGATCGCCGCGGTGTCCGCGATGTTCTGCAGGCGGACCTGACCCCGCGCGATCAGCCGCTCTCGGGCGTCCACGAGCGTCACCACCCACAGCTGCTGGGTGCGACCGCGATGGATCGGCAGCGCCTCGCAGGCCAGCACGCCCTCCCGCGCTGCCCGAAGGAAGTCGGTGTTGTTGTTGACCCCGACGACGTGTCCTCGACCGGCGAACCAGATCGCACCACCGGTGCTGGCCAACCCCTCGACGACAGCGCAGTAGACACCGCCGTGGACGATGCCGCCGGGCTGATGCAGGTGCGGCCCCAGCGGAAGCTCCGCCGTCACCCGCTCGGCGGTCAACTCCCCGTAGATCAGTCCGAGCGCTGCGCCGAATCCAGCGTTCGCGCGCGCCATGAGCACCCCGATCTCGTCTGCCGGGGCGGGATGCGCGGGGTCGGGATCGGCTGGTTCGGCCATGATCGGTGGTCCTTTCTCGGTGGTGCACACGCCAATGCCTCCAGTACACACCAGTGGCCACTCCTACCGGCGGTAGTACGCACACGCGTCGCAGTTCCGTAGACTGGACCTATGGCCGGTCTCGGAGAACTCGAACGCGCAGTGATGGACCACCTGTGGGCCAGCGACGATGCTCAGACCGTCCGGCAGGTCCACGAAGCTCTCGCCGAGCATCGCGAGCTCGCGTACACCACGGTCATGACAGTTCTGCAGCGTTTGGCCAAGAAGGATCTGGTCAGCCAGCAGCGCGATGATCGCGCACACCGATATGCGCCCGTACGTGGCCGCGAAGAGCTGGTGGCGGGGCTGATGGTGGACGCACTCCAGCAGGCCGACGAGATGGGTGGGCGCGCCGCCGCCCTCGTCCACTTCGTCGGGCAGGTCGGCGCCGAGGAAGCGGCGGCACTGCGTGAAGCGCTGGCAGCGCTCGAGGCACCGAACCTCACCGACGGGTCACGTCGGGGTCGGTGATGTGTCCGATGAACCGTTGGGCCTGACGCGATGAACGCCACCACCGCGGCCGTGTTCGCCCTGCTGGCCTTGGTTCTGGCCGGTCCTGTTCCCGCGGTTCTGTCCCGCGCGCGGTGGCCGTATCGGAGCCCCCGTGCTGCGCTGGTGCTGTGGCAGGCGATCGCGCTGGCCGCCGTTCTCTCGGCTTTCAGCTCCGGTCTGGCGATCGCGAGCAAGCTTCTCGTCGTCGACGCCGAAGGGCGGCCCACGACGTCACCGACCGCCGAGATCGACGCGCTCGGCGCACCGCTCTGGACCCTGTACGTGGTGGTGTTCCTGCTGACCCTGATGATCGGTGCAAGGCTGATCTGGGCGTCGGCGCACGTCGCGGTGCGCACCCGAACACGTCGAGCACGCCACCGCATGCTGGTGGACCTGCTCGACGACAGCGCCGACCTCGCCGACCACCACGGCGCGGACGTTCGAGTTCTCGATTCGCTCGCTCCGGTCGCCTACTGCCTGCCGGGTCTGCGTCGACGCGTGGTTCTGAGCACCGGAACCCTCGCCCAGCTCGACCGAGACGAGTTGCGGGCAATCCTGGTGCACGAGCGCTCGCACCTGCGTGCGCGCCACGATCTCGTCCTCGAAGCCTTCACCGCCGTCTACGAAGCATTCCCGCGCATCGTCCGCAGCAAATCTGCGCTGGGTGCGGTACAGTTGCTCGTGGAACTGCTGGCGGACGACAGTGCCGTCAAGGTCACCGGGCCGCGGCCGCTGGCCCGTGCCCTGGTCGCCTGCGCAGGGTCGGCGGCACCCACGGGCGCCATGGCAGCCGGCGGCCCGACCACGCTTATCCGAATTCAACGGTTGACGGCGGGGGAACCGCGCCGTGTGGTCTCGGTGGCGGCGTACATGTGCGCACTCGGGATTCTGGTCGTCCCCACCGTCTATGTCGCCGTCCCGTGGCTCACCGAACTCGGTCGCCTGTTGAGCAACTGACGGTTACGTCACTCGATTCGATCGACGCTAGGCCGTTGCCGTAGTGTCACGGGTGGTCCTCACGGGCCCATCCATCTTCCCTATGGCACTCAACTCGTGCGCGTTCGGCTGTACGCCCCGCATCCCCACGATCTCGACACCTCACTGTGCGCAGAGCGCGCACCGACAACCAGGTGACCCGTGCCCTGGCTCGTCATTCGCTGCACGCGAGACCCTCTGGTCCCTCGGTCGGCGGCGCGCCGCCGACCGAGAGGTACCCCATGTCCACACCGACCATCCCGACCACTGAACTCGCGTTCGCAGCCTTTGGGCTCCCTGCACCCATCGTCACAGCGCTCGCCCGAAACTCGATCACGACGCCGTCACCGATCCAGAAGATGGCCATCGCGGACATCCTCGCCAGCCGCAATGTTCTCGGTCGCGCGCAGACCGGCTCGGGGAAGACCCTGGCATTCGGTCTGCCGATGCTCTCTCGACTGGCCGGAGGTCCGCGGCCCGCTCCCAAGCGCCCTCGGGCTCTCGTCCTGGTCCCCACCAGGGAACTTGCGTTCCAGGTGGTGGATTCGCTGGGTGCCTACGCAGCACCTGTCGCACTCACCGTGCGTGCGGCGGTCGGTGGAACACCGTTCGGTCGTCAGGCCGATCAGCTACGTCGCGGGGTCGACGTCCTTGTCGCGACGCCCGGCCGGTTGGGCGATCATCTGCGTCAGAGCACGTGCGATCTGTCCAACGTGGAGATCACCGCTCTCGACGAGGCGGATCAGATGGCGGACATGGGGTTCCTACCCGAGGTCCGCGACATCCTCGGTTCAACGGCGCCGCAGGGCCAGCGTCTACTGTTCTCCGCGACACTCGATCGCGAGGTCCAGTCGCTGGTTCGGCAGTTCCTGCCCGAGCACATCGAGCACTCCACCGGGGACAGCAATGCCGCCGTCGAATCGATGGAGCACTACCTGCTCAATGTAGGACGTGGCCAGAAGGATCTGGTGCTGGCCGAGATCGGCGCGCGCGAGGGACGCACCATCATGTTCGCGCGCACCAAGCTCGGATGCGACGGCATCACCGAACGACTGCGTGCCGTCGGCATCGCGGCGGAGTCGCTGCACGGCGGCAAGCCCCAGAACCAGCGTTCCCGAGTACTCGATCGGTTCAAGAGCGGACGGACGCCGGTGCTGGTGGCCACGGACGTTGCAGCGCGCGGCATCCACGTCGACGGCGTCGATCTCGTCGTCCACGTCGATCCGCCGGCAGACCACAAGGACTACATGCATCGGGCCGGGCGAACGGCACGCGCCGGAGCGGCCGGAACCGTCGTCGCGATCATCCTGCCTAACCAGAAGCGCACGATGGCGCGGCTCACCTCGATGGCCGGCGTGGCGGTGCGATCGGTCGACGTCTCCCCCGGTTCGAGCACCCTCGTCTCGATCACCGGGGCCAAGGCGCCGTCCGGTGAACCAGTGCGTGAGTTCGCGCGACGGGAGCCTCGAGAGCGCAGTCACGTCCCCAGCCGAGGCGGCGCCGGCACCCCCACCCCGAATCGGACTCGTCGCGCGCCCCGGACCGGGTCGGAAGCCGGTACCGGTGCGCACCAGCCGCGACGGGCCCCGTCCACCCGCCCGGGCGGGTTCAGATCGCGCTCTTCCGGGCTAGTCGACTGACCGGGGAGCACATCGCGTGCGGGACCCGGTTTCCGCAAAGCAGTGTGACCCGGTAAAGCTGTACTCATGACAACCTCGGAATCGACAGCACTCGCGCAGATCGGGGTCACCGGCCTCGCCGTGATGGGCTCGAACATCGCCCGCAACTTCGCACGCCACGGATTCACGGTGGCGTTGCACAACCGCTCGGTGGCCAAGACGGATGCCCTCCTCGCCGAGCACGGTCACGAGGGAAGCTTCGTGCGGTGCGAGTCGGTCGCCGAGTTCGTCGCCGCCCTCGACAAACCTCGTCGAGTACTCATCATGGTCAAGGCCGGTGAGGCCACCGACGCGGTGATCGGCGAACTCGCCGATCACCTGGACACCGGCGACATCATCATCGACGGTGGCAATGCGCTGTACACGGACACCATTCGCCGTGAGGCGGCGATGAAGGAGCGTGGTCTGCTGTTCGTCGGTGCCGGAATCTCCGGCGGCGAGGAGGGCGCCCTCAACGGTCCGGCGATCATGCCCGGAGGACCGGTCGACTCGTATGCCGCACTCGGTCCACTGCTCGAATCGATCGCCGCGCAGGTGGACGGCACCCCGTGCTGCACCCACATCGGACCGGACGGGTCAGGTCACTTCGTCAAGATGGTGCACAACGGCATCGAATACGCCGACATGCAGCTGATCGGTGAGGCGTACCACCTCTTCAGAGACGCCCTCGGTTTCGACGCAGATCGCATCGCGGGCGTCTTCACCGACTGGAACACCGGCGACCTCGAGAGCTACCTCGTCGAGATCACGGCCGAAGTGCTGCGCCAGGTCGATGCCCGCACCGGTGAGCCCCTGGTCGACGTCATCGTCGACGCCGCCGAGCAGAAAGGCACCGGGCGTTGGACCGTGAAGTCGGCACTCGATCTCGGGGTGCCCGTCACCGGCATCGCCGAGGCCGTGTTCGCGCGCGCGCTGTCCGGATCGCGCGCCCAACGGTCGGCGGCTGCGGGTCTGGCCTCGGGAACCCTCGCCGCCAAGCCGACCGACGTGGACCAGTTCACAACCGACATCAACCGTGCGCTCTACGCGTCGAAGATCGTCGCCTACGCCCAGGGCTTCGACCAGATCGCCGCCGGCAGCGCCGAGTACGGGTGGAACGTCGATCCCGGCGATCTGGCCACCATCTGGCGTGGTGGGTGCATCATCCGCGCACGATTCCTCGATCGCATCAAGGATGCGTACCGCGACGACCCGGCGCTACCGAGTCTGGTGCTGGCACCGTACTTCCGCCAGGCACTCGAGGCAGCGGTCGACAGTTGGCGTCGCGTGGTGATCACAGCGGCCTCGCTCGGCATACCGGTTCCCGCGTTCTCGTCGTCCCTCGCCTACTACGACGCGCTTCGGGCGCCGCGACTGCCGGCAGCCCTGACGCAGGCGCAGCGGGACTTCTTCGGCGCCCACACCTACGAGCGGCTCGACTCCGAGGGCAAGTTCCACACGCTCTGGAGCGGGGACCGGTCCGAGGTCCGGGCCTGAACCAGCCGCTCGTGACTCACACCGCCCTGTCGATCCTTCTCGCGCTGATCGCAGCCTTCCTGTTCGCATGCGGATCGGTGGCGCAGCAGAGTGCGGCGTCCGGAGTGCCGGAGGGCGAGTCGCTGATCGGGGGCCTCGCAGGCAGTCCACGATGGTGGATGGGCCTGCTCGGTGACGCCGGCGGGTACGCATTCCAGGTCGCCGCACTGTGGTTCGGTTCGGTGCTCGTGGTTCAACCCCTGCTGGTGACCATGCTTCTGTTCGCGCTACCCCTGTCGGCCCGCTTCGCCGGCGCACGGGTGACGCCGTCGACCCGGGCAACCGCGGTCGCGCTGTCGGCCGCCCTGGTCGTGTTCCTGGTGGTGGGCAACCCGACCGAAGGTCGCGACACCGCGCCCGCATCGGCCTGGGTGGTTCCGGTCGCAGTGGTGTCGGCGCTGTGCGTCGCTGCCGTGGCCGGGGCGTACATCTCGACCGAATCATCCACGCGTGCATTGCTGTTCGGTGCGGCCGGTGGGGTGCTCTTCGGTGTGTCGGTTGCGTTCACGAAGGCGGTCACCGATCAGTTCGCGATCGGCATCTCCGAGGTGTTCACCTCGTGGCAGATCTGGGCGCTGGTGGCCTCGGGTGCGGTGGGATTCGGACTGCAACAGAAGGCTTTCCAGGTCGGGCCACTGGCCGCATCGCTGCCCACGGTCACCATCGGTGAACCTCTCGGTGGCGCCGCGCTCGGCGTCGCTGTTCTCGGCGAACGGTTACGTGTCGACGGGGTCGCATCGGCGGTGGTGGCACTGGCCGTCGTGGTCATGATCTGGGCCGCCATCGAGCTCTCCCGAGTCCGATCCGCGTAACCTGACTCACCGTGCACTTCCTGCCCGGCCACACACCGCCGTACGACCTGACCTATGACGACGTGTTCCTCGTTCCGAACGACACCGACGTCGCGTCGCGCTTCGATGTGGATCTGGCCAGTGTGGACCGATCCGGCACCACCGTTCCGATCATCGTCGCCAACATGACCGCCGTGGCCGGCAGACGGATGGCCGAGACGGTCGCCCGTCGCGGCGCGATGGCGATCATTCCGCAGGATCTGCCCATCGAGGCTGTGGCTGCGACGGTCTCGTTCGTCAAGTCCCGCCACCAGGTGGTCGACACACCGGTCACGCTCGGCCCCGACGCGTCGGTGGCCGACGCCCTGGCGCTGATCCACAAGCGAGCGCACGGCGCGGTGGTGGTGGTCGACGACGGCCGCCCGGTGGGATTGGTTCGCGAGCAGGCCTGCACCGATGTCGACCGGTTCGCACGGGTGTCCACCGTGGCCACCACGGACATGCTGATTGCGCCGGTCGGCACTGCCCACAGAGAGGTCTTCGATCTCCTCGAGGGCCGTCACGACAACCTGGCGGTGCTCGTCACCGACAGCGGTCATCTGGCGGGTGTACTCACCCGGACGGGCGCGCTGCGTGCCGAGATCTATGCACCCGCCGTCGACGACCAGGGACGGCTCCGCATCGGCGCCGCTGTCGGGATCAACGGTGACGTGGCCGCGAAGGCGAAGGCCCTGGCGGACGCCGGGGCCGATCTTCTCGTTCTCGACACAGCTCACGGTCATCAACGGAAGATGCTCGATGCCCTCGAGGCTGTGGCGCGACTCGACCTCGGAGTGCCACTGGTGGCGGGCAACGTGGTCTCCGCGGCGGGAACCCGAGACCTGATCTCCGCGGGTGCTCAGATCGTCAAGGTCGGCGTCGGGCCCGGGGCGATGTGCACCACCCGCATGATGACGGGGGTGGGCCGTCCGCAGTTCTCGGCCGTCGCCGAGTGCGCCGCCGCGGCACGCGAGCGGGGCGCACACGTGTGGGCCGACGGTGGTGTGCGGCACCCCCGCGACGTGGCCTTGGCGTTGGCGGCGGGTGCGTCGAACGTGATGGTGGGCTCGTGGTTCGCGGGAACCTACGAATCTCCCGGCGATCTGCGCCACGACGCGGCGGGACGGGCCTACAAGGAGAGCTTCGGCATGGCGTCCAAGCGAGCCGTCGCCGCACGCACCGCGGGCGACAGTGCGTTCGATCGTGCGCGCAAGGGTCTGTTCGAGGAGGGAATTTCGACCTCGTCCATGCGGCTCGATCCTGTGAGACCGAGCGTCGAGGACCTCATCGACCACATTTGCGCCGGGGTGCGCAGCACGTGTACCTATGCGGGCGCCCGCACGCTCGAGGAACTTCACTCGCGCGCGGTGATCGGGGTCCAGTCCGCCGCAGGTTTCGCGGAGGGACGACCGCTGCCCGGCGGTTGGTGATCCGCGATGACGGTTCTGACGACGGTGGCAAGCCTGGTCGGCTTCGTGGCGCTCACCGCCGGGACAGCAATCTTCGTCGCTGCCGAGTTCTCTCTGACCGCCCTCGAACGCAGCACTGTCGACGCGCACGCACGTGATGGCGATCGCCGCTCCCGCATGGTCGCCCACGCCCACCGGACACTGTCGTTCCAACTCTCCGGCGCCCAGCTGGGGATCACGATCACGACGCTGATCACCGGTTACCTCGCGGAGCCTGTTCTCGCCCGGTTCATCGCGCCGATCGTTCGGGGCCTCGGAGCGAGCGAGTCCGTCACCGATGCCATCACCCTCACTGTGGCGTTGGTGGTCGCGACATCGATCTCGATGGTCTTCGGTGAACTGGTCCCGAAGAACCTCGCCATCTCGGCACCGATGCCCACAGCGCGGGCCACCGCCGGACCGCAGGCAGCATTCTCGCTGACCTTCAAGTGGGTCATCCGAGGTCTCAACGGAACTGCGAACGCCATCGTCCGGCGGCTCGGGATCGAGCCGGCGGAGGAGTTGCGGTCCGCTCGGTCACCGGGCGAACTCGGATCACTGGTTCGCAACTCCGCCGAACAGGGGTCCATCGACGAGAGCACTGCGGTTCTGGTGGATCGTTCGCTTCGGTTCGGCGGCCGCACGGCAGAGGAATTCATGACCCCGCGTGTGAAGATCGAGACCCTGGCCGCCTCCGACACCGTCGCCGACCTGATCTCGGTGGCAGCCCGCACCGGCTTCTCGCGATTCCCCGTGGTGCTCGGCGACCTCGACGACACCGTCGGCGTGGTCCACATCAAGCACGCGTTCACCGTGGGCGCCGCCGAGCGGCGGTCGACGACCGTGCGTGATCTCGCCCAGCCGGTGGCGAGCGTCCCGGCGAGCCTGGACGGCGACGCGGTGATGGAACGGGTGCACGCCGACAACATGCAGATGGCGATCGTGGTCGACGAGTACGGCGGCACGGCCGGCATGGTGACCATGGAGGACCTCATCGAGGAGATCGTGGGGGATGTCCGCGACGAGCACGACCGCCTCGACGTGGACGTGGTGCGTGTGTCCGACGGGTGGTTGTGCACGGGACTGCTGCGAATCGACGAGGTCAACTCCGCCACCGGATACGCCGCCCCCGACGGCGAGTACGACACACTCGGTGGCCTGGTGTTGATGCGGTTCGAGCGAATCCCCGAGACCGGCGACGAGGTCGTTCTCCCTCCGCCCCGCACGGAATCATCGACCGACGAGGTCGGCGGCTGGGTCGCTCGGGTCACGGCGATGGACGGCCGCCGCATCGACCGTGTGCTGGTGCGGCCGGTGCCCGCGGAGGAGATTGCGCGCCTGAACATCGAGGCCGGCCGACGATGAAGGACCTGACCGGCGTCGTCCTGGCGATCGTCCTGCTGCTACTGAACGGCTTCTTCGTGGCCGCGGAGTTCGCGCTGATCTCCGCCCGCCGTGATCGCCTGGAAAGCCTTGTCGCCCAGGGCCGCAGGAGTGCCCGCACGGTCATCGAGGCCGGACAGAACCTCTCGTTGATGCTTGCCGCCGCACAACTGGGCATCACCATCTGTTCGATCCTGCTCGGACGAGTCGGAGAACCGGCGGTGGCACACCTGATCGAGGCGCCGCTGGCATTGGTCGACGTGCCCGACGCCCTCCTACACCCGATCGCGTTCGCCCTCGCGCTCGCGCTGGTTGTGGTTCTACACATCCTCGTCGGCGAAATGGTGCCCAAGAACATCGCGATCGCGGGCCCGGAACGTACCGCGATGCTGTTGGTTCCGGCACACCTGCTGTGGCTGCGGATCGCTCATCCGCTGATCTGGTTCTACAACCTGTGCGCGAGCGTCGTCCTGAGGTCGCTCCGGGTGGAACCGAAGGACGAACTGAGCTCGACGGTCTCCGCGGACGAACTGTCGGAGATGATCCTCGAATCGCGCACCGAGGGCCTGATCGACGAAGAGGAGCACCGCCGACTCACCCGGGCGCTGCAGACCACCGGCCGCACCGTCCGCGACGTGCTGATCCCGATCCAGACCGCCCACACCATCGTCACCGACGATCACGGGCCCACCCTCGGAGCCGTCGAGGCGGCGGTGCGTGAGACCGGTTACTCCCGGTACCCGGTGCGTGACGCCGCCGTCGGGCTGATCGGGTATCTGCACCTGAAGGACGTGTTGACCCTGATGGGGGACGAATCGGCCGGGCCGGACACCGTGATCGCCCGCGCGGACGTCAGACCGCTCCCCCTGGTCGACGTGAGCACCCCGCTGGACGAAGCGCTCGCACTTCTGCGACGACAGAACGCCCATCTCGGGGCCGTGGTGGAGCACACCGAGACCATCGGGATCGTCGCTCTCGAGGATCTCGTCGAAGAGTTCGTGGGCACCGCGCGCGAGAGCACACGCACACCGGCCCCGGACTCCCCACGGGCCGGCGACCGGTAGCCGGGATCGCGATGGGTGCCACCGAGAGTGTCCGGGGCGAGAGCGAGTGGACGGCCGCTCGAGCCGCCCACGTCGCCGACGTCCACGCTCTGCTCGGCGGCTACATCCAGCAGCGACGTCGGGGTGAGAAGCACCCGGTTCTGGACTTCCTGTTCACCTACTTCGGGGTTCCGGTCGGGCACCTGCTCCGCTGGTCCCCCGGGTACGGTGTGGTGCTGACCGGTCCGACCACGCGCGCTCTCGTCGACGCAGGCGGCTTCGTCGCCTGCCCCGACCACGGCCCGGACGCGGTGACGGTCGATCCGGCGGTGCTGGTCCGCCGTCGTGTGACGACCGAGTTCGTGCTCGCGATCACCACCGCCACCGCGAGCAGGGCCCCACTGCTGGGATGCTTCGGTCTGCACGAGTGGGCCATGGTCTACCGTGCCGATCCGAGCTCGATCCGCCACCCGCTGCCTCTTCGCCTGGGTTCCGCCGGCACCGATGCCGTTGTCGAGTCGCTTCCGCTGCGCTGCACCCATTTCGACGCCTTCCGGTTCTTCACTCCCGACGCCGTGCCGCGCAGCGAGAACATGCTCAGTCGAACCGGCCAGATCGACTTCGAGCAACCCGGCTGTCTGCACGCGAACATGGACCTCTACAAGTGGTGCGCCAAGCTCGGCCCGCTCCTCGATGCCGACCTGCGCCTGGCGTGCTTCTCCCTCGCCCTGACCGCGCGCGAGCTCGACATGCGCGCCGGACCGTACGACCTGTCCGGTCACGGGTACGAGCCGATCGAGATCGACACCGCGTCGGGTCGAGCGGAGTACGTGCGGCTGCAGAGTGCCGTCGCAGATCAGGCCGCTCTCCTGCGAGAGCGCCTGGCAGAACAGTGTCGTCGACTGCTCGCCGCGGTGCCCGAACCGAGCCGGACCACCGAGTAACATGACCGGCGTACAGCGCGGCCAGAACACCGCGGCGAAGATCGAAGTGAGGGATTCATGACCGAACGCGTTCAGATCGGTGGCCTGCAGGTTGCCTCGGTGCTCTACGACTTCGTCGAGAAGGAGGCGCTGCCCGGTACCGGGATCGACTCCGCAGCGTTCTGGTCGGGCGCCGAGTCCCTTCTGGCCGATCTCGCACCGCGCAACCGCCAGCTGCTCGCCGAGCGCGACATCATCCAGGGCAAGATCGACGCCTGGCACGCCGAGCACCCCGGCCCCGACTACGACCGCGCGGCCTACAAGGTCTTCCTCACCGAGATCGGCTACCTCCGCCCGCAGCCCGAGGCGTTCTCCGTGACCACCAGCGGCGTGGACAAGGAGATCACCGACACCGCGGGTCCGCAGCTGGTGGTTCCCACACTCAATGCTCGGTTCGCGATCAACGCATCGAACGCTCGATGGGGTTCGCTCTACGACGCGCTGTACGGTACCGACGCGATTCCCGAGGACGGCGGCGCCGAGAAGGGCGTCGGCTACAACCGCGTCCGTGGTGACAAGGTGATCGCGTACGCGCGCGGCTTCCTCGATACCGCCACTCCCCTGACTTCCGGCTCACACGTGGACTCCGTCTCGTACGCGATCACCGGGGGCGCACTGGCCGTGACCCTGTCCGGCGGCGACACCGTTGCCCTCGCCGATCCGTCCCAGCTCGTCGGCTACACCGGCGACATCGACTCGCCCACGGCAATTCTTCTGGTCAACAACGGTCTGCACATCGAGATCCAGTTCGACGCTCAATCACCCGTCGGCAGCACCGACCCCGCCGGGGTCAAGGACGTCGTCCTCGAGTCGGCGGTCACCACGATCATGGACCTCGAGGATTCGGTGGCTGCGGTGGACGCCGAGGACAAGGTTCTCGGGTACCACAACTGGCTCGGCCTGATGAAGGGTGATCTGGCCGAGAGCGTCACCAAGAACGGCAAGACGTTCACCCGTGTGATGAACCCCGACCGCGTCTACACCGCGCTCGACGGCTCGACGCTCACTCTGCACGGCCGCTCACTTCTGTTCGTGCGCAACGTCGGCCATCTGATGACCAGCGACGCCATCCTCGACGCCGAGGGCAACGAGGTTCCCGAGGGAATCCTCGACGCGTTGCTGACCTCGCTGTGCGGCATCCACAGCCTCAACGGGTCCGCCGCATTGGCCAACAGCCGAACGGGCTCGCTGTACATCGTCAAGCCGAAGATGCACGGACCCGACGAGGTCGCCTTCACCAACGAGTTGTTCGGCCGTGTCGAGTCGGTGCTCGGCCTGCCCGCCAACACTCTCAAGGTGGGGATCATGGACGAGGAGCGACGCACCACGGTCAACCTCGGCGCCTGCATCAAGGCCGCTCAGTCCCGCGTCGTCTTCATCAACACCGGGTTCCTCGATCGCACGGGCGACGAGATCCACACGTCGATGGTCGCCGGGCCCGTGGTTCGCAAGGCCGAGATGAAGAAGCAGGCCTGGATCGCGGCCTACGAGGACTACAACGTGGACACCGGGCTCGCCGCCGGGTTGCAGCACCGGGCGCAGATCGGCAAGGGCATGTGGGCGATGCCCGATCTGATGCACGACATGATCGAGCAGAAGATCGCGCATCCGCGGGCAGGCGCCAACACCGCATGGGTCCCGTCCCCGACTGCGGCGACACTGCACGCGATGCACTACCACCAGGTCGACGTGTTCGCCCGACAGGACGAGATCGCCCGGGCCCGTCGCGCGAAGATCGACGACATTCTGACGATCCCGCTTGCCGAGTCGGTCGACTGGACGCCCGAGGAGAAGCAGAACGAACTCGACAACAACTCCCAGTCCATTCTGGGCTACGTCGTGCGGTGGATCGATCAGGGTGTCGGGTGCTCGAAGGTGCCGGACATCTCGGACGTCGCACTCATGGAGGACCGCGCGACCCTGCGCATCTCGAGCCAGCTCGTGGCGAACTGGCTTCGTCACGGTGTGGTGAGCGAAGCGGACGTCGTTGCGTCCCTCGAGCGCATGGCACCGGTGGTGGATCGACAGAACGCGTCCGATCCGGCGTACAACAACCTCGCCGACGACTTCGAGAACAACATCGCCTTCCAAGCAGCCAAGGAACTGATCTTGGAGGGCACGTCGCAGCCCAACGGCTACACCGAGCCGATCCTTCACCGCCGCCGCCGCGAGTACAAGGCAGCGAACGCCTAGGACCGGAGCCGAGGGCCAGGTACAGAGCAGACACCGGCACCACTGACCATGGGTGAGCATCGCAGGGAGGACGGTCGTCGCGGGGTCAGCAAGGGACCCGTGATCGCCGGAGTAGTCCTGCTCGTGGTGATGGCCCTGGTGATCGGGTGGTTCACACTTCGTTCGAAGAGCCGGGACGAGGCAGCCGCTGCTGCTGCGTCCTGCGTGGAGGGGTCGGCGACGATTCAGATCGCCGCCGACCCCGACATCGCGGCTCCGTTGACCGACCTTGCCCGATCATGGTCGGCGACGCGGCCGGTGGTCCGTGACAAGTGCATCACCGCCGACGTCACCGGGCTGGACGGCGCGGCGGTGGCGCGCGGTCTGTCCGCACCCTCGTGGGATGGTTCTGTGGGGCCGAGGCCGGCGCTGTGGGTTCCGGCAAGTTCGTCGGCGGCCGCCGCAGTTCTCGACAAGCCAGGAGCGGTGGACGGTTCACCCAAATCGCTGGCGACCAGTCCGGTGGTGCTGGCCGTGCCGTCGGCTCTGAGCAGTGCGCTGGAGGCCACCGCGACCGGATGGGCGGCACTGCCGGGCTTGACGTCGGGCTCCAACACGCTCGATGCGATCGGATTGCCCGGATGGGGCTCGCTCCGTCTGGCTCTGCCCACCGGGGCCGGGTCCTCGGCGACGACCGACGCGGTCGCGGCGGTGGCGGCTGCCGCAGCGGGCGCGACCGGACCGCTCACACCCGAGCAGGTCGGCACACCGGCCGTGCGGACTGCCGTCTCGACCCTCGTACGTTCCGCGGCGGACACCGGATCGTCGAGCACCGCGGACAGCGTGAAGGCACTGAGCGGGGAGAACACACCTGCGAGCGGTCCCGTTCAGGCGGTGCCGGCCACCGAACAGCAGGTGTTCGCAGCACGCCGGGAGGGCAGCCAACTGACGGTCTTCCGTCCCGCCGGTGCCACCCCGATGGCCGATCACCCGGCAGTGATCCTCGCCGACGCCGACGACACCCTGCGCGCCGCCGCGGCGCAGTTCGTCGAGTACGCGTTGGCTCCCGATCAGCAGAACGTGCTGGGGCGAGCCGGGTTCCGGGTCGTCGGAGCCGATGGCCGAGTCCTGGCGCCACAGAGCAGCGACGGACTCGACTTCGTACCGATCCTCAGCACGCTCGAGCGACCGTCGGCAGCGGCGCAGGCTGCGCTCGACAGTGTCGTCGACAACCCGGTGAGCCCGACAACGACCACGATCGTCCTCGATGTCTCGGGTTCGATGGATTCGAGCGAAGGTTCTGGAACCCGATTGCGGAACACCACGACGGCATTGACCTCCGCGCTGGCCTCGATGCCGGACGCATCCAATGTGGGCCTGTGGGTGTTCAGTCGCAATCTCGATGGGGCCAATGCGTATCGCGTGCTCGAGCAAACCGCACCGCTCGGCGGTGAGGGCAAGCGTGCGGCGCTCGCCGCCGATCTGAACTCGGTCCGTCCGGCCACGGCGACGTCGACCTACGTCTCCGTCGAGGCCGCCTACAGGGCCGCGGTCGCGAACTGGACGCCCGGACGGTCGAACTCGATCGTCCTCATCACCGACGGCCCGAACGACGACACCTCGATCTCGTCGTCGACGTTCCTGGCCGACATCAAGGCAGCCGGCTCCGCAGCCAAGCCGGTCCGCGTGGACGTGGTGTCCCTGGCGAGCAACAGCGATCTGGCGACCTTGACGTCACTGGCCACCGCCACCGGCGGGGAACTGGTGCAGGCGCGCTCGTCGGATGCGAACTACGGCGAGACTCTCGCCCGATTGCTCGGCAAGTCCCAGTAGGGCACGCTCACGCGAACGCTTCGATGGGCGGGCACGAGCACACCAGATTCCGGTCACCTCGTGCGCCGTCGATCCGACGGACCGCGGGCCACACCTTGGGGCGAGCCTGGCCCAGCGGGTAGCCCGCGAGCTCGCGTGAGTAGGGGTGATCCCAGGCGTCGGCGATCAGGCACCGGGCCGTGTGCGGGGCACCGCGGAGCGGGTTGTCCTCGACGGTCCACTCCCCCGCAGCCACTCGATCGATCTCGGCGCGAATGGCGATCATGGCGTCGCAGAATGCATCGATCTCGGCGAGCGACTCACTCTCCGTGGGTTCGACCATCAGCGTTCCCGCGACCGGGAAACTCATCGTCGGGGCGTGGAACCCGTAGTCGGCCAGTCGCTTCGCCACATCGTCGACCGTCACGCCGGTGGCCTTGGTCAATGGACGCAGATCGAGGATGCATTCGTGCGCCACCATCGAGCGGTCTCCGGTGTAGAGCACGGGGAAGTACTCGTCGAGTCGGCGCGCGATGTAGTTGGCCGACGCGATGGCCGTGAGGGTGGCCCGCCGCAGACCGTCCGCTCCCATCATCCGGATGTAGGCCCAGGTGATGGGCAGAATCGACGCGCTGCCATAGGGCGCTGCCGACACCGCGCCCGTCTGCGCGCCGGGCAGATACGGATGCCCGGGAAGGAAGGGCGCCAGGTGCTCTGCAACACCGATCGGCCCCACGCCGGGGCCACCGCCGCCATGCGGTATGCAGAAGGTCTTGTGCAGGTTGAGGTGGCTGACATCGCCGCCGAACCGACCCGGCCTCGCCACACCGACCAGCGCGTTGAGATTCGCCCCGTCCACGTATACCTGTCCGCCCGCGTCGTGGACTGCTGCGCAGATCTCGCCGATCTCGTGCTCGAACACCCCGTGAGTGGACGGGTAGGTGATCATGATCGCGGCGAGTTGCTCCGCATGCTTGCTCACCTTGGCCTTCAGGTCGTCGAGGTCGACGTCACCGTTCTCTCGACAAGACACCACGACCACGCTCATTCCTGCCATCACCGCCGAGGCCGCGTTGGTGCCGTGGGCGCTCGAGGGAATAAGGCACACCGTGCGCCCCTCATCGCCGTTGCTGCGGTGGTAGTTGCGAATTGCCAGCAACCCGGCGTACTCACCCTGGCTGCCGGCGTTCGGTTGCAGACTCACCGCGTGATAGCCGGTGACGGCGGCGAGCCAGGTCTCGACATCCTCGATCACCCGTAGCATGCCGGGAACGTCGGTGGGCGGTGCGAAGGGGTGCAGCCGATTGAATCCAGGCCAGGTGATCGGCTCCATCTCGGCAGTGGCATTGAGCTTCATGGTGCACGAACCGAGGGGGATCATGCTCCGATCCAGGGCAATGTCCTTGTCGGACAACGACCTCAGATAGCGCAGCATCCGGGTCTCGGTTCGGTGGTCGGTGAAGGCGGCGTGCTCGAGGAAGGTCGAGGTGCGGGCAAGGCCGGCCGGTACGGCCGTCCCCGGGTGTTGCCACCGAAGTTCGTTGTCGAGGCCGAAGGCCCCGAGCACCTGGCCGACGTGATCGGCGGTGGTGGTCTCGTCACACGCGATCCCGACGTGATCGTCGTCGATGTAACGCAGGTCGATTCCGTAGCGGCGCTTGGCTTTCGCGACGATGGTCGCTCCCCCACCGTCCACGCGGGCGACGAGGGTGTCGAAATAGTTCTCGTGCACGAGGTCGATACCCAGCGCCCGCAATCCGCCGCCGATGCTCGACGCGTGGTGAGCCACTCGCCGGGCGATCGCAGTCAGCCCCTCGGCGCCGTGATAGCTCGCGTACATCGCGGCCACCACCGCCAGCAGGACCTGCGCCGTGCAGATGTTGGAGGTGGCCTTCTCCCGACGAATGTGTTGCTCGCGCGTTTGCAGCGCCAGCCGGTAGGCGCGGTTGCCGTCCGCGTCGACGGAGACGCCCACCAGCCGGCCGGGCAACTGCCGCGCGTGGCTCTCGCGCACGGCCAGATACCCGGCGTGCGGGCCACCGAAACCGAGCGGGACGCCGAACCGCTGGGTGGTGCCGAGGCACACATCGGCCCCCATCTCGCCGGGTGGGGTGATCAGGGTGAGGGCGAGCAGATCGGCGGCGACGGCCACCAGTGCGCCGGCATCATGGGCTGCCGCGATCACCGGCGCGATGTCACGCACGGCACCCGAGGCGCCGGGGTATTGAACGAGGAGCCCGAAGAGGTCGCCGAACGCTCCCGAACCGAAGGGATCGGCGTCGAGATCGACATCGACGAGTTCGATACCGAGTGGCTCGGCCCGCGTGGCGAGAACGGCGCGTGTCTGGGGAAACACATCGGTGTCCACGCCGAAACGCGTGGACGCCGACTTCCCGACCCGCCGCAGAAGGGTCATCGCCTCCGCCGCTGCGGTCGCCTCGTCGAGCATCGAGGAGTTCGCGATCGCCATGCCGGTCAGATCCGCGACCATCGTCTGGAAGTTCAGCAGGGCCTCGAGCCTGCCCTGACTGATCTCTGGCTGGTAGGGCGTGTACGCGGTGTACCAGGCGGGGTTCTCCAGAATGTTCCGAAGGAGAACCGGTGGCGTGAGGGTGTCGTAGTAGCCCAGACCGATCATCGAGCGCGAAACGACATTGGAGTTGGCCAGGGTCGCCAACTCGGCGAGGGTGTCGTGCTCGGAGAGTGCGTGCGGAAGAACGTCGAGGCCGGCAGCGACTCCGGTATCGCCGTCGACGCCGTCGAGGATGCTCGAGGGAACGGCGAGAGTGGCCAGCGCATCGAGATCGTCCACGCCGATCACGTCGAGAATGCGGGCCATCTCGGCAGCGTTCGGACCGATGTGGCGATCGGCGAACGGGATGCTGGGGTGCGGGCTCATGGTTCTCCCTCGGGGTTTCGGGCGGCGCCGCTCGCGCATGCGAACTGCGGGCCCTCTCCCTCTGTCTGTCGCTCGCCGATCCGAGCGCCTGAGAGATTCGGCCGCTACGGATACGCGGCCTTTCCCCGTGGGCGGGTGGGTGATTCCACCACTCTCCAGAGGCGCCGGAGCCCGCACGGTCCGGGTGCCTGAGAGATCGACGGAGAGGTGCTGCTCCTTCGGCGTCCGAGTCCGCGCCCGTGCGAGAACCAGTTCTCGCTTCGGCGACTGCTCGGAACTCTCCCGTGCGGCGACGACGCGCGCCCGAGTCTAGCCGGTTCGCCGTGTGGTGCGGGTCTTGCGACGCGAGGCCAGCTCATCCTCGGGAGTGGCTTGCGTCTCGCCGCCGTCCGCACGTTCTGCCGGGAAGTCGGCGATCGCACCGGTCAGCTCACGCATCGCACCGCTGACGGCAATGCCGAACACACCCTGTCCGCCCTGCAGCAGATCGACGACCTCCTCGGCGGACGTGCACTCGTAGACGGTGGTTCCATCGGAGAAGAGGGTGATGCGAGCCAGGTCGGCGACACCCCGGCGACGCAGATGATCCACCGCGACGCGGATGTTCTGCAGAGAGATCCCGGTGTCGAGGAGTCTCTTGACGATCTTCAGGACGAGGATGTCCTTGAACGAGTACAGGCGCTGACTACCGGATCCTGCGGCACCGCGGATGGAGGGGACCACCAGACCGGTACGCGCCCAGTAGTCGAGCTGGCGATAGGTGATCCCGGCGATCTGGCAGGCGCTGGGAACGCGGTACCCGACCAGCTCGTCCGGGATGGAGTCGTCCGGGAACAGTCCGGGTTGAACGTCCACCTCGACGTCACCGACGAGCAGATCGAGCTGCTCCGGCTCCTGCGGCCTGTCTGCCACGTGCACTCCCTTGTCGGACGATCGGTCGAGGAGGATGAGGTCCCACCCGAAAGCGTGATCCGGTACTTCTCGACTGTCCCCAGGTTACGCCCGGGGCCCCCGATTGGATATCGGCTCCACGTGAGGCGAACGGTAGGGCGGGGGCCGGAACGGGTCAACGCGCCACGCCCAAAACCTAAACCTTGACTTGAGGGTGAGACTGAACCGTTATAAACCGTCGCCGCCCTTGAAGTCATCGGGCGATACGGACTCGAGGAATTCCTTGAACTTCTCCACCTCGTCCTCGCGCTCGTCGGGCATCTCCAGCCCGGCCTCGTCGAGCACAGTGTCCTCCACGTGGATCGGCACGCCTGCCCGCAGCGCGATCGCGATGGAGTCCGACGGACGGGCGGACACGCGCACACCCTTGTCGAAGACGAGGTCGGCGTAGAACGTTCCCTCGCGAAGGTCCACGATGCGAACCTCGGTCAGAGTGCGACCGAGCGCGGCGACGATGTCGCGGATCAGATCGTGCGTGAGCGGTCGCGGCGGCGCCACGCCCTGCTGCTCGAGCGTTATCGCGGTGGCCTCGGCCTGCCCGATCCAGATGGGTAGGTACCGGTCGCCGTCGGCCTCACGCAACAGAAGCACCGGCTGGTTCTGCGGCTGTTCCACACGAACCCCGATCACCCGCATTTCGCTCATCGCGTCTGCCTTCCACCTGGCGTGCGTGCCGGATCGGTCGTCGATCCCTGACCTCTCGGCCAGTGTATTGAAAAACTGTGCCCGCGAACGACCGTTGGTCGCGGCTCGGTGACGATCAGCGATCGAGGACGCCGCGCACGGCCTGCTTGACCAACGAGGCGTGCAGGGACAGCGAGAGCGCCGCCAGCTCCCGCACCACCTCCTCGGCGCGATCGCGTGCACCGACGTCACGACCCTTCGCGACGGGTCCGGCGATCTGTGCGACGAGGCCCGCCTCGCGGTCGGCTGCCGCCTTGAACGCCCGCAGGTGCCGGATCTCGAGACCGTACTCGGACATCGTCGACGCGGTACGCGCCAACACCACGGCCTCCTCGTCGTAGAACCCCGCGGGCCCGGCGGAGATCAGGCCTGCGCGATGCAGCTCGGTGAGAAACGCATCGTCGATCCCCGCCCGGTCGATCAGATCGGACCGGGACATTCGGGTGAGTCGGTCGGTGCGGAACTCGTCGGGCGAGACCGAGCCCGTCGCCGGCGCGAGTGTTCGCGGACGCCGGGACGCTGCGTCGACGAGCGTCGCCGAACCGTTGTCGATGGCGTCGAGCTGCTCCTTGATCACCTTCAGGGGAAGGTACTGATCGCGCTGAGCGGTGAGCACGAAACGCAGGCGCTCGCAGTCGGCCACCGAGAACCGTCGGTAACCCGACGGGGTCCGCTCGGGCGAGACCAGGCCCTCCGACTCGAGGAACCTGATCTTGGAGATGGTGACGTCAGGGAAGTCGGGCCGCAGACGATCGAGGACGGTGCCGATCGACATGCCATCGGCCGACTGGTGCCCGACCGCTGTCACGAGTTACCTACCCGAGCCCGGATCGGAGGAATCAGCGGCAGCACGCGGACCAGTCAGGAACACCAGACGGAACTTGCCGATCTGCACCTCGTCGCCGTTCGCGAGAACGGCGGAATCCACGGGCTCCCGATTGACGTAGGTGCCGTTGAGGCTGCCGACGTCGACCACCTGGAAGTCCGGACCCTCCTGACGGAACTCCGCGTGGCGGCGGCTGACGGTCACGTCGTCGAGGAAGATGTCGCTGTCGGGGTGGCGACCGGCGGAGGTGGTCGCCTGATCGAGCAGGAAACGAGAGCCGGCGTTCGGTCCGCGCTTGACCACGAGCAGCGCCGAACCGACCGGGAGTCCCTCGACACCGGACACGGGCGCATCGGACGATGGGCTCGCGGCCGCACTGTCAATCTCGTTCAGGAAGTCTGCCCGGAAGACCGAGGTGGTTTCCACCGGTGCCTCGCCGAAGCCGCCGTCGTTCTCGCTCACGTTTCTCCTCCTCGGTGTGACCGTCCTGATGACAGCCGGGACGGTGCAGCACGTAATTCGTACCAAGTCGCGGTGGCCCCCGGGACGTGCTCATCGAAGTGAGCGCGAGAACTCCTGCGATCTCTCCGCGACCGCGGTCAGCCGCGGACCACGAGTAGGAACCTTACCGACCGTACCCCGCATCGGTGCACACACGTCGATCCTCGGCACCCAAGGGTCGCCAGACGTTACCCGTCCGTGATCGCTGTGTACGCCTCCGCGTCGAGCATCGCATCGAGGGCCTCGTCGAGTTCGTCCTCGGAGTCGACGGCGAGGTCCACCAACCACCCCTCTCCGTAGGGATCGGAGTTGACCAGTTCGGGATCACCATCCAGATCACCGTTCACTGCAACGACTTTGGCGGTCAGAGGTGAATAGATCTCGGAGACGCTCTTGGTCGACTCGACCTCACCGAGCGATTCGCCCGACTCGACCGATTCGTCGATCGTGGGCAACTGTACGAAGACGACGTCGCCCAGCTGGGTCTGGGCGTAGTTGGTGATTCCCACACGCACCGTCGTCGGACCGGAGCGCCGGACCCACTCGTGCTCGGTCGTGTAACGCAGTTCCGTCGGTACGTCGGGATCGCTCACCGTCGCGGGTCCTTTCGAGGAGTGTCGGAGGGCACCGAATGCCCTTCCGGGACTTCACGACCCTATGGGCGTGGATTCTGTTCGTGCAACAGCGGCGGAACATCTCGTGCGACCGCGACCGCTTTCCACAGATACAGCAGCCCGGTCCAGATGTAGAGGCCGGTCCCCCAGACGAGCAGCGCTCGTGCGATCGGCTCCACGACCGTTGCACCCGACCAGTCCAACTGTGCGGCGAGGATCAGCGGCAGCGCCACCATGATGACGAACGTGGCTGCCTTGCCGAGGTAGATCACCTCGGGCGGAGGCAGACCACGACGTCGATACACGAACATGGTGAGCCCCAGTACCGCGTCGCGGCCGATGAGGGCGAGAGCAACCCACCAGGGCAGCAGGTCCCTGAGGACGAACGCGAACAGGGTCGCCACCACGAAGAGGCGGTCGACCAGGGGATCGAGCAGGGCACCGAGCCGGCTGGTCTGATCGAGCAGACGCGCCAGTTTGCCGTCCAACCAGTCGGTGGCGCTGCTCGCGATCAGAATCGCCAGAGCCCACCCGTCGGCCTTCTGGACCACGAGCAGATACACCAGCAGGGGCACGCCGAGCAGCCGCAGAAAACTCAGGAGGTTCGGCACGGTGAGCACTCGGCCCTCCGGATCGGGAGCCCTCGCCGATTCGGTACTACTCACTCGCCGAGACTGTTCCGCCATCGGATCAGCGTCGCACATCGGGTCGGACGTGGTTGTGAACAACGCGCTGCCGAGTAATCCTCTGCCGACGACTCGGGCATGGTGGACGAACGTAGGCAGATGAGCAGCTGACGGAGCGTCAGTGCTTCTCGTGTCGGGCTGACAGGATTTGAACCTGCGACCACCTGACCCCCAGTCAGGTGCGCTACCAAGCTGCGCCACAGCCCGCCGCACCCCGCGGGGCGCTCGCCGAGACTACCGCAGCGCCGTTGCCGGAAGCCAATCGCCGTGCCGTGCTCGCATTCACCGCCGCGAGCGGTCTCGCTTCTCCCGGATTCGCACCGAGATCCGCACCGGGCTGCCATCGAAGTTGAACTCCTCGCGCAGTCGCCGCTCGAGGAATCGCCGGTATCCAGCCTCGAGAAACCCCGTGGTGAACAGCACGAACGTCGGGGGTCGCGTGCCGGCCTGGGTCGCGAACATCACTCGCGGCAGGCGCCCCCCACGCATCGGTGGAGGGGTGGCTGCCACGACCTCCTTGAGCCACGAATTGAGCCGACCTGTGGGTATGCGCTTGTCCCACGATGCCAACGACGTCTCGATCGCGGGCACCAGTTTCGCGACGGCGCGACCGGTGCGCGCGGACACGTTCACCCGCTGCGCCCAGGGCACCCGCGAGAGGTCGCGGTCGATCTCCCGCTCGAGGCGCTCGCGGCGATCCTCGTCCACCAGATCCCACTTGTTGAACGCGATCACCAAGGCCCGTCCGGCGTCGGCCACCATCGACAACACCCGAAGGTCCTGCTCGGAGATGGGCTCCGACGCATCGATCAGCAGAATGGCCACCTCGGCGGCGTCGATCGCGCCCTTCGTCCGAAGCGAGGCGTAGAACTCGGCGCCGCTGGCGTGCGAGACCCGCTTGCGCAGACCTGCGGTGTCCACGAAACGCCACACCTTGCCGCCGAGCTCGACGAGCGAGTCGACAGGGTCGACCGTGGTCCCGGCGACGTCGTGCACCACCGACCGTTCGTCGCCGGTCAGCTTGTTCAACAGCGACGACTTGCCGACGTTCGGCTTACCCACCAGGGCCACCCGGCGAGGACCGGCGACGCCGGTTCCCTCCCGCGGGGTCTCCGGCAGTACGGCCAGTACATCGTCGAGCAGGTCGCCGGTCCCCCGGCCATGAGAGGCGCTGACAGCACGCGGCTCGCCCAGACCGAGCGACCACAGTGCAGCGGCCTCGGATTCGGTGCGTTCGTCGTCGACCTTGTTTGCGACGAGGATCACCGGCGTCTTCGACCGACGCAGCACCTTGGCTGCCGCCTCGTCTGTCGCCGTTGCCCCGACCACGGCGTCGACCACCATCAGGATCGCGTCCGCGGTCGCCATCGCGTGCTCGGCCTGCCGCGCCACCGCAGCCTGCAGGCCCTTCGCATCCGGCTCCCACCCCCCGGTGTCCTGCACCAGGAACCGGCGGCCGCTCCAGTTGGCCTCGTAGGAGACGCGGTCGCGCGTCACGCCGGGTACGTCCTCGACCACCGCCTCGCGACGGCCGATGATGCGGTTGACGAGAGTCGACTTGCCCACGTTGGGACGGCCCACCACAGCGAGGGTGGGCACGGCCACAGATTCGTCGAGGGACTCGTCGTCGTCGAAAACCACTGAATCCCAATCCGATTCCTCGGACCAGGTACCGTCGCCGGCGAAGGAGTCGCCCGCGGAGGTGTAGTCCCCCGGCGAGGGGTACGCACCATCGCTCATCTGAGTACTCCCGTTCGTTCGACGACCAGCGACACCAGCAACTCCACCACGCCGTCTGCGTCGAGATCGCTGGTGTCCACGCGTAGCGAGTCCTCGGCCGGTCGCAGCGGTGAGTCGGCGCGCGAGGAATCTGCCGCGTCACGCCGTTCGACGTCGGCGAGCACGGCGTCGAACTCGGTGCGCCTGCCCTCACGCAGATCCTGCCCGTGACGTCGTTGCGCGCGGGTCCGCGCCGAGGCGGTCAGGAAGATCTTCACATCGGCATCGGGCAGTACCACGGTGCCGATGTCCCGCCCCTCCACGACGATGCGTGTGGTCGAGCGCACCAGTCGACGCTGATGTGCCACCAACGCAGCGCGCACCGGCGAGACGGCGGACACGGCCGACACGGCCGCGGTCACCTCGGGGCCGCGGATGCGACCGGAGACGTCGCGGCCACCGACGGTCACCGACTCGACCTCGGGATCTGTCCCGATGACGAGTTCGAGGGTGTCCACCGTTGCGGCCACAGCCTCGGTGTCGTCGGGGTCGACATCGTTGTCGAGGACCCACACGGTGGCCGCCCGGTACATCGCCCCGGTATCGAGATATTCGGCTCCGAGCTCGCGGGCCAGTCTTCTGGACACGGTGGACTTGCCGGTCCCGGACGGGCCGTCCATGGCCACGACCATCGGCTCCCCTCGCGAGGCGCCGGCGCTCACAGTCCCACCGCCCCGTACAGACTCGACACCTCGCCGCGACCGAGGACACGCAGCGTACCCGGGCGCTGATCCCCGAGTGCGACGGCGCCGATGTCGGTGCGCACCAACCGGATCACCGGGTGCCCCACCGCGTCGAACAGTCGGCGGACGATATGTTTGCGACCCTCGTGCAGCACCACCTTCACCAACGACTTGCCCTCGTTGATGTCGAGGATGGTGAACGTGTCCACCGAGGCCGGACCGTCGTCGAGCGTGACGCCCGTGCGCATGCGCTTGCCCACGCTCCGATCGATCGTGCCGTGGACGGTTGCCAGGTACGTCTTGGACACCTCGAACGAAGGGTGCATCAGCCGGTGCGCGAGATCGCCGTCGTTGGTCAGCAGGATCAGGCCCTCGGTGTCGGCGTCGAGGCGGCCGACGTGGAACAGGCGCTGCCCGGCCTGCACCCGCTCGGCCACGATGTCGCCGATGCAGGGGCGCCCGAGGTCGTCGGACATCGTCGACTGCCATCCGCGCGGCTTGTTCAGCGCAATGTGCACCAGATCGGCCTTGACCATCACTCTCGTGCCGTCGACACGCACCACCGCCGTGCCCGGATCGACACGAAGTCCCTGCTCGGTGACGATGCGCCCGTCGACCTCCACCCGACCCTGCTCGATCAGTTCCTCGGCTGCTCGCCGGGAGGCGACCCCCGCCTGAGCGAGCACCTTCTGCAGCCGCACACCCTCGCCTGCGGGCAGCTGACGACGTGCGGCGGTGTCGACGTTCTGGTGACGGGCCGGCTTGGCATTGCTGATGGTCGGCGCCACGGCGACCTTGCGCGTCGGCTTGGGGTTCTTGCGCGGGATCTCGGGGTTGATCGCGCGGGCGTTGGTGGTTGCACCACCCTTATGGGGAGTGGTTGCACCACCCTTCCGGGGACGGGGCTTCCTCGTGCCGGCGGCCTTGTTGCGATCCGGTGTGCCATCTCGGCGAGCGGGTGTCTTCACTTGTACTGCTTCCTCTGGAGAGAACTTCGTGTGGGCCAACACCGTCAGGAGTCGGCCTCGGTATCGAACCGCAGTGCCCCCTCCTCGGGTACTCCGCCGTTCGGTTCCGCGTTCGGGGCGATGCCCTGTGCGCGCAGCATTCTGGGGTCGGTGTCCAGACTGTCACTGATGTCGTCGATCATGTCGACACCCGGCAACAGCGGAGCCAGATCGGGGAGATCCGCCAACGAGGCCAGGCCCAGTCGCTCGAGAAACATCTCGGTGGTCACGTACTGCGTGCCACCGGAGTCCGGATCGAGTCCGGCCTCGGCGATGAGACCGCGAGCTAGCAGGGTGCGCATCACCCCGTCGACGTTCACCCCGCGTACGGCTCCGACGCGTGCGCGGGTAACCGGTTGACGATAGGCGATCACCGCCAAGGTTTCCAAAGCCGCGCGAGTGAGCTTGGATCGCGCACCATCGAGAAGAAGCTTCTCCACGTACGGAGCGAACTCCGTGCGCGTGTAGAACCGCCACCCGTCGCCCGCGAACCGCAGATCGATGCCACTGCCCTGCTCGTCCAGCTCGGCCGCCATCGACGTCAGATGCTCGTGCACCCTCGCGACCGTCGAACCGAGCGCGCCCGCCAGCAACTCCGTCGACGCCGGGGAGTCGACCACCAGCAGGAGAGCCTCGAGCGCGCGACGCAAGCGATCGTCGTCGAGGATGTCCAGCGTCTCCGCGGACTCGCTCATCGCCCCATCCTCCGTCATCCGTAGTCCGGGTCCATGCGCAGGTCGTCGGTTTCCTCACCGGTCCAGGTGACCGTCAGTTCCCCGAGCGGATCGGCCTGCTCGAACGCCACGGCACGCTCGCGGTAGAGCTCGAGCAGGGCAAGGAACCGAGCGACAACCTCGACCGGCGCGGTGCACTGCGCCACGAGCGACGCGAAGCTCGTCCAGTGTCCCGGCCCGCCGAGGCGCAGGATCTCCATGATCGCTGCGGCGTGTTCGGGCACGGACACGGTCGACGAGTGCAGGTGGCTCAGCCCAACGGCCGGAACAGGTTTCGGCGTGAAGGCCGCGGCAGCGATCTCCGCGAAACGCAGCGGGTCAACTCCGAGCAGTACCTCGGGCAGCAATGCGGCGTAGCGGTCCTCGAGCGATACCGAACGTGGATAGCGTTGCAGTGCAGTGCCTTCGAGTTCGGCGAACAGTTGCGCAACCTGCTTGTACGCGCGGTACTGCAGCAGTCGGGCGAACAGCAGGTCCCGCACCTCGAGCAGGGCAAGGTCCTCGGCGTCCTCGACATCGCCCGCCGGCAACAGTCGAGCGGCCTTGAGATCGAGCAGGGTGGCAGCGACGACGAGGAACTCGGTGGTCTGGTCGAGCCCGAGATCCGGACCGAGTTCACGTGTGTAGGCGATGAACTCGTCCGTGACCACGTGCAACGCCACCTCCGTCACGTCGAGGCGGTGTGAGTTGATCAGGGTCAGCAACAAATCGAAAGGGCCCTCGAAATTGTCGAGGCGCACCCGGAAACCGCCGCTCGTCTCGACCGGCTCCGATGAGACGACGCTCGTCATGTGTGTGAGGTGTCCCGATGAATGACCTCACGGGCGAGGTCCCGATACGCCTGCGCGCCCGACGACTTGGGCGCCCACGAGGTGATCGGCTCACCGGCGACCGAGGTCTCGGGGAACCGCACCGTGCGGGTGACGACGGTGTCGAAAACCGTGTCGCCGAACACTTCGACCACCCGATTCATCACCTCGCGCGAGTGCAGGGTGCGCGCATCGAACATCGTGACCACGATGCCGCCGAGTGACAGTCGCGGGTTGAGCCGTTCACGCACCTTGTTCACGGTGTCGTTGAGCAGGGCCAACCCGCGCAGGCTGAAGTACTCGCACTCCATCGGAATGATCACCTCGTCCGCGCAGGCGAGGGCATTGACGGTGAGCAGGCCCAGCGACGGCTGGCAGTCGATGAGGACGTAGTCGTAGCGGTCGAGGATCGGGTGCAGGACCCGACCGAGGGTGTGTTCACGACCGACCTCCGAGACCAATTGGATCTCGGCGGCGGAAAGGTCGATGTTGCTCGGGAGCAGGTCGAGGTTGTCGACGCGTGTGCGCATCAGAACGTCGTCGACGGACACGCGCGGCTCGACGAGGAGATTGTGCACCGTCAGATCGAGTTCGTGGTGTGCAACACCGAGGCCTGCGGACAAGGCGCCCTGAGGATCGAGGTCCACCAGCAGAACCCGGCGACCGTACTCCGCCAGCGAAGCGCCGAGGTTGATCGTGGTGGTGGTCTTGCCCACCCCACCCTTCTGGTTGCACACGGCCACCACGACGGCGGGGCCGTGGCGAGTCAGGGGTGCCGGGTCGGGAATATCTCGCCTCACCCGTCCGGTGGGTCCATGAACGGTGGGATCACCCCCGACGGGCGGTGCGGCCTCGCCCTCGACCGACTGCGCCCCGACGGCGGCCCGGTCGGACGCCTCGGACTCGGCGAATCGAGCACGAAAGAGCACCCCCTCGTCCTGAGCCTTGTCGTTGGCTCCCGGCTGCGGCGACACCACGAGTGCTTGCGCTCCTGTTCCGGACGATCCTGCATGCGATGTTGCTGGATGAACGATCTTGCTGGGTGCGACTGTTCTTCGGCGACTTCACCTGGCCGCGGGGACCAGGGCTGCCCGAAACGCTACCCGCCCGTGCGGCCGGTCTCGGGTTCGGACACGCTAGTGAGCGCGCGGGTGGGCCTGGGCCCAGACCTCGCGGAGGGTGGTGACCGTGACGAGAGTGTAGATCTGGGTGGTGGTCACCGACGCGTGGCCGAGGAGTTCCTGCACCACTCGGACGTCTGCGCCGCCGTCGAGGAGGTGGGTCGCGAAGGAGTGCCGCAGGACGTGCGGCGAGACACCGGACGCGATCCCCGCGCGCTGTGCGGTGTCCTGGAGGACCTGCCACGCACTCTGCCGGGACAACCGTCCACCACGAACATTGAGGAACAGCGCGGGTGTGTTGCGCGTGGCCAGGGTGGGCCGCCCGCGCACGAGGTAGGCGTCCACCGCATCGATCGCCGGACGGCCGACGGGCACCATCCGTTGCTTTCCACCCTTGCCCCGCAGGAGAACCGACCGCGTCGCGGTGTCCATGTCGTCGATGTCGAGGCCGACGGCCTCCGAGATCCGGGCGCCGGTGGAGTACAGCAGTTCCAGCAAAGCGCGATCGCGTAACCCGCGAGGAGTGTCGCCCGCGGTCCCGACGGCTGCGTCGAGCAGCGCGAACACCGTCTCGTGCGGGAGCGACTTGGGCAGGCGGCGCGACGGCGCGGGCGGTTTGACGGGTGCGGCGACATCCACGTCGACGATGCCTTCGGCAGCGGCGAACCGGTGCAGCCCCCGCACCGCGATCAGAGCGCGAGCCGCCGAACTCGCGGCAAGTGGTGCGCACCCCGGCGAGCCCTGTCGCAGCGCGAGCACGAAGTCGGCGACGTCGCGCTCGGTCACCCCGGCCAGCTCGGTGACCTCGCGGGTGGCCAGGTAGGCCAGATAGCGATCGAGATCCCGGCGATAGGAGGTGATCGTGTTGTGCGCCGATCCCCGCTCGACGGTGAGATGGTCGAGATATGTCTGCACCACCCCGGCGAGACGTGGCGCAGGCGCGCGCTCAGACACCGGGTCGCTGCTGTCTGCGTTCGAACGCCGTCGGGCGATCCCGCCACGGTGCGTCGAGCGGGCGCGGGTCCAGGCCCGGACCCCATCGCAGGGCGCCGAGCGCCAGGATGCCCGCCACCGCGGCTGGATTGACGATGCGGCCGTCCAGTACCGCCGCGGCCGCACCGGGCAGATCCATGCGCACCAACTCGATGTCGGCTTCCTCGTGGACGGGATCGGGGCGATCGGTCTCGGTGAGACCCTCCGCAAGGAAGATACGCACCACCTCGTCGGTGAACCCCGGCGACGCCGCCACGTCGACCAGCAGGGACCAGCGCTTCGCGGCCAGACCCGTCTCCTCGGCCAGTTCCCGCCGAGCCGCGGCGAGGGGGTCCTCTCCCGGCACGTCGAGCATGCCCGCCGGGAGCTCGAGCAGCCGTGTCCGCATCGGGTGGCGGTACTGACTGATCAGCACGATGGTCTCGGCGCCGTCGCCACGGTCGTCGACCGCGACCACGGCGACCCCGCCGTGATGCTCGACGACTTCGCGGCGGGCGGTGCGACCATCGGGCATCGACACCGAATCCACGCGTAGTGCCAACACCGCGCCGGAGTGGATGAGCGTCGAATCCAGCGTTTCGAACTCGTGACGATCGGGCACCGCGCGCTCTCAGGCCGTCTCGACCGTCACCGGTGTCGACGGGGGGACCGGCGTGGGCTCGTCGACGTGGACGTCCACCTCGAGTCGCTCGGCCGCCTTGTAGGTCAGCGCGGCGCCGATCAGCGCCGCGAACAGCGGATGGGGGCGCGTGGGCCGCGACTTGAGCTCTGGGTGTGCCTGGGTGGCCACGAAGAACGGGTGGGTGTCGGCGGGCAATTCGACGAACTCGACCAGTGTCCCGTCCGGCGATGTTCCGCTGAACTGCAGACCGCTCTCCGCGATCCGGTCACGGTAGGCGTTGTTCACCTCGTAGCGGTGCCGATGCCGCTCGGTGACGTTCTCGGTGCCGTAGGCGCGGGCCACGACCGATCCCCTGGTCAGTACGGCGGGGTAGGACCCCAGGCGCATGGTCCCGCCGAGGTCGGCCTCACCGGCCACGGCCTTCTCCTGGTCGGCCATCGTCGAGATCACGGGGTCGGTGGTGTCGGGATCGAACTCGGCGGAGTTCGCGCCCGTCAGGCCGACCGACCGGGCAGCCTCGATCACCATGCACTGCAGACCCAGGCACAGACCCAGGGTGGGGATGGCGCGGGTTCGTGCATATGTGATGGCCCCGAGTTTGCCCTCGATTCCCCGAATCCCGAACCCGCCCGGAATCAGCACGGCCTGAACACGTTCGAGGGCGGCGGCGGCGCCGGCCGGCGTGGCGCACTCATCGGACGGCACCCACACGATGTCGACCTTCGCACGATGGGCGAACCCGCCCGCACGGAGCGCCTCGGTGACCGAGAGGTACGCGTCGGGTAGATCTACGTACTTGCCCACCAGCGCAACCGACACCGTCTCGCGCGGCTGGTGGACCCGCTCGAGCAGGGTGCCCCACACCGTCCAGTCCACATCGCGGAACGGCAGACCCAACCTGCGCACCACGTACGCATCGAGACCTTCACGGTGCAGCACCTTGGGGATGTCGTAGATCGACGGCGCGTCGGGGGTGGAGATGCAGCCGTCGACGTCGACGTCACACATCAGTGCAATCTTGTTCTTCAGTGCCGGTGGCACGTCGCGGTCACACCGAAGGATCAGGGCGTCGGGAGCGATACCGATGCTGCGCAGTGCAGCCACCGAGTGCTGCGTCGGCTTGGTCTTCAGTTCCCCGGACGGAGCCAGGAACGGAACGAGGGACACGTGGAGGAAGAAGACGTTCTCCCGCCCCACGTCGTGACGAATCTGGCGAGCGGCCTCGAGGAAGGGTTGCGACTCGATATCGCCGACGGTGCCACCGATCTCGGTGATCACCACGTCGGGAAGGTGACCCTGCAGGTCGGGTCCTCGCATCGCCAGGATCCGACTCTTGATCTCGTCGGTGATGTGCGGGATCACCTGCACCGTGTCACCGAGATACTCGCCGCGGCGCTCCTTCGCAATGACCGTCGAGTACACCTGTCCGGTGGTGACATTGGCATCGGCCGATAGGTCGCGATCGAGGAACCGCTCGTAGTGTCCGACGTCAAGGTCCGTCTCGGCGCCGTCCTCGGTCACGAAGACCTCGCCGTGCTGGAACGGGTTCATCGTCCCGGGATCGACGTTGAGGTAGGGGTCGAGCTTCTGCATCGTGACCCGCAGACCTCGCGCCGTGAGCAGTTGCCCCAGGCTCGAGGCGGTCAAGCCCTTACCGAGCGAGGACGCGACACCACCGCTGACGAAGATGTGCTTGATGTCCCCGCGCGCCTGAGCGCGAATCTGTGCCAAGAGAACTCCCGTGACGTCGTTCGGCATCTCCCCCACGCCGACGATGTCGGCGGTGGAGAAGTGGCTCGGATGTACCCGACCACGGGACTTCACGGTAACACCAATGCTCCGGAGGGTCCCACAACACGCCGCCCCGGCCCGGGCGGCGGGGGGAACCCGTCACTTGGCCGGAGCGCCCACCGTGATCGCGGTAGCGGAGGGTCCGGTGCCGTAGCGGCCCGCGAAACCAGCGAGCTGTTCGCCGAGTGCGAGGATCGAGGTCACACGACCGGATTGCCGATCGATGTCGTCGACCGTGCTCAGACCGGCGGACAGCGCCGCGTCGGACCGAACCACGGCAATCGCTCCGGTCCCCGTCGCCGATGCGGGCCGTCCCGCCAGTACGGTGCCGGCACCGCGCGCATCGAGGGCACCGGCGAACCGGGCCACGATCGCACCTCGGTTGCCGTCGTCGGTACTGCTGCTCGCACCGGTGATGACCACAGCCAACTGGCCGGGTCGCACCGTGTTGTCGTCGTAGGTGATGAAGCCGCCGCTGCGCAGGGTGTCCAGGGCCAGGCCGAGTTCGGCCGGGGTGCTCTGAGGCTGCGCACTCTGCGCGTTCAGCAACAGCACTGCCCCGAGAAGGTCACCGGCGAGGCTGCCCTGGTCGACCGCGCCCGTGCGAAGTTGGACCCCCGCCGGGACCACGTTCGTCAGGCGCGTGCGCAGGTCGTCCCCGCTCGCTGCAGAGACGAACGACTCGGTCAGACCGACACGGCCCGATACCGACCCACCTGCCTGGTTGATCAGACCGGTGATGGCGTCGACGTCCGCAGGATCGGCATCGGGCGTGGTGAACACCATCACCGTGCGCGAGGCCAGCACACCCGAGACGATGCGTCCGGCGACCGCGGCATCGAAACCGTCGGCGGCGTTGAGGCGTTCGTTGAGTGCATTCTTGTCGTTCTGCAGCGCGTCCACGCGGGACTGCAGGTCGGCCTTGTCGTCGCGCAACCCCGACAGCACGCTGCCGGAGAGCAGCCCCGAACCGAGTACGACCCCGACGGCCAGCGCCAAGAACACCGCCACCAACGAGATGGCATGCTGGCGAAGCGAAATCACGGAAGGAGCCCCCGAACCCACAGCGCGAAGCTGTTCCAGGTCTGTATGGCCCAATCGAGAGTCTCCTGACCACCGTTGGTCACCACCAGCGCAGCGATCACCGCCACGAGAGCCGCCAGAACCAGCAGGGCCACCGCCACGCCGGACACTCGGGTGCGGTAGAGCGTCGCCATCGCCTTGGCGTCGACGAGTTTCGGCCCGACCTTGAGCCTGGTCATGAAGGTCGATGGAGTACTCGCGCGCTTCTCGCTGTCGAAGAACTCGTCGAGCGAGGCAGAGCAGCCCACCGTCACGATCAGGGATGCGCCGTGGTGATCGGCGAGGATGAGTGCGAGATCGGCCGGGGTGGCGGTGGCCGGGAACGTCACCGCGCCGATCCCGAGATCCTGGATCCGGGAGAGTCCGTTGGCATGGCCGTCGGTATCGGCGGGCAGCACCACCTCGGCGCCGGACTTGAGCGAGCGAGTACTGATCACCTCGGGGTCCCCGACGATCAGGTCCGGTCGGTAGCCCGCCTCCGTGAGGGCGTCCGCACCACCGTCGACGCCGATCAGGATGGGTGAGTACTCCTTGATGAACGGCTTGAGGGACTTCAGATCCGACATGTGCTCGGGGCCGTCGGTGACGACAACGACGTGGCGACCCGCGATCCGCACGTCCACGTCCGGGATTCCGACACCGTCGATCAACAGCGGGCTCTCCGCGCGGATGAACTCGATCGTGTTCCCCGAGAACGCCTCGAGGTGATCGATCAGGCCGGCCTTGGCCTCGATCATCCGATCGGATATGTCGGACTCGCTCTGGTGTGTACCGGTGGCGAGGGTCTTCTCACCGGCGTACACCACACCCTCGTCGAGTCGAACCTTCTGACCGTCCTTGATACGTGAGAAGCCGTCCGGCCCGACCGAATCGATCAGCACGATGCCGTTGGCCAGCAGGACCTCCGGGCCGAGGTTGGGGTAGCGCCCAGACATCGAGGCCGACACGTTGACAACGGCGGTCACACCCGCCTCGACCAGCGCGTCGGCGCAATTGCGGTCGAGGTCGAGTTCATCGAGGACCACGACGTCGCCGGGGCCCACTCTCTTCAGGAGCTTGGACGTGTTGCGGTCCACCCGGGCGATTCCTGTGACTCCGGGCAGCGAGTCGGTACTACGCGAGAGCAGTGCAGGCATCTTCATGCACTCGATGATGACCGCGCGGACATCCTCAGCGGAGGAGGCGCGCCGTACCATTCGACACTTCGGCCACACCAGTCACACGAGTCAGGGCGCCTCGCGCTCCGCGGTAGCGGTCGTCAACAGTTCCTCGGCGTGCGCACGCCCGGTCTCGGTATCGCCCAGACCCGCCAACATGCGGGCGAGCTCGACCACACGCTCGGCGTCCGACAGCGAGCGAACCCCACTGTCGGGGCCCGCCTGCCCGTCGGTCTTGTCGACCATCAAGTGCGTGTCGGCATAGGCCGCCACCTGCGCCAAGTGCGTGACGACGATGACCTGATGGGTACGGGCCAGACGCGCGAGACGTTTGCCGATCTCCACCGCAGCGCGACCACCCACGCCTGCATCGACCTCGTCGAAGACCATGGTGACACCCGAGTCCGAGCCGGCCAGAACAACTTCCAGAGCGAGCATCACACGTGAGAGCTCGCCACCGGACGCACTCTTGTTCAGCGACAATGCCCGAGCGCCGCTGTGCGCTGCCAGCCTGAACTCCACCTCGTCGACTCCGGTCGAACCCGCATGCACCGTCCGACCGTCCACCTCGAGGGCGGCCGCGTCGGCTGCACCGGCCTCGCGCGGCGCCACCGACACCTCGAGTGACGCCTTGCCCATCGCCAACCCGGCGAGTTCGGCACTGACCGCCTTCGCGAGCCCGACCGCAGCCTTCGTGCGTGCGGACGTCAACGCCGATGCAGCGTTCGCGGTCCGACCAGCAGCATCGGAAACCCTCGCGGCCAGCTCGTCGAGAGCCTCGGCCGAGACGTCGATACTCGCGAGGCGTTCGCGCGCAGAGCGCGCCCATTCGATGACACCGTCCACATCCGCTGCGTACTTGCGAGTGAGATTCTTCAGGTCGGCCTGCCGAGCAAGGAGCGCCTCGAGGGAGGTCTCGTCCGTCGGTAGATCCCCGAGATACGACGACAGATCGGACGCGACGTCGGTCACGACGGAGATCGCCTCGCTCACCCGGTCCGACAACGCGCTGAGCGTCGGATCTCCGGAGGTCTGCACCCGCTCCCGAGCCTGACCGAGCAGGCTCATCACCGATGCGGCATCGATGCCGTCGTCGCCGCCGACCAACGCTTCCTGTGCGCCGAGCGCAGCGTTCCGCAGGGAATCGAGGTCGCTGAGCCTCCTCACGGCGGCCGCTATCTCCTCGTCCTCGCCGGGCGCCGGGTCGATCGCATCGATGTCGGCCAGGGCGAACTGGAGCTGGTCGGCTTCACGGGCGAGTTCGCGTGACCTCTCGCGACGCTCGCGTAGTTCGGTTGCCGCGCTCAGCCACTCCTCCCGGTCCCGCCGGTACTTCTCGACGAGCGATGCGATCCGAGCCCCGCCGAAACGGTCCAGGGCAGCCAGCTGTTCCTCGGGACGCTGGAGCCGTAGCTGATCGTTCTGACCGTGGACGGTCAGCAGCGAGCCGGTGAACTCCGACAGCACGCCCGCCGGCACACTGCGGCCGCCGAGGTAGGCGCGCGAGCGTCCGTCGCCTCCGACCGTGCGCACGGCAATGATGCTGTCGTCGTCATCGCGTCGGCCGCCGGTGGATTCGAGCAACTCATCGATGTCGGAGACCGACCGCTCGGGTGCCGCATCGGTGGTGAAGCGCCCTTCGACGATCGCACGATCTGCGCCGATTCGTACACGCGATGGGTCGGCCCGAGCACCCGAGAGCAAGTGCAGGCTGGTCACCACCATCGTCTTGCCCGCACCGGTCTCGCCGGTCAGAACGGTCAATCCGGTGGAGAACTGGGCATGCGCCTCGGAGATGACACCGAGTCCGTAGATCCTGATCTCTGACAGCACTGGCTAACCGGGCCTTCCCCGCCATCCGGTGACAGGGAGGGCGAACTTGTGCACCACCCGATCGGCGAACGGCGTCGAGTCGAGTTTGACCCATTGAATCGGCTTGGCTCCCCTCACGACGTCCAGGCGAGCACCAGCCGGCAGGTCCAGTGTGCGTCTGCCGTCGCAGAACACCAGAGCATCGTGACCGCCATCGAACACCTCCACGGCAATGCGCGAGTCCGGACTGGTCACGAGTGGTCGCGCGAACAGTGCGTGGGCATTGCTCGGGATCACCAGGATCGCCTCGAGCTCGGGCCACACCACCGGACCACCCGCCGAGAAGGCGTACGCCGTGGAACCCGTTGGTGTGGAGAGGAGGATGCCGTCGCAGCCGAAGGACGAGACCGGGCGACCGTCGACTTCCAGGACCAGCTCGAGGACACCTAGGCGAGAGCGGTTCTCCACACTCGCCTCGTTGAGAGCCCAACCACGCTCGACCACCTGCTCGTCGACCGACACGGTGACGTCGAGTGTCATGCGCGGCTCGATGCGGTAGTCACGACGAACGACACGATCGAGAGCCACGTCGAGACTCTCTGCCTCTGCCTCGGCCAGGAACCCGATGCGGCCGAGGTTCACCCCGAGCACCGGTATCCCGGCCGACCTGGCAAGCTCGGCAGCCCGCAGCAATGTCCCGTCGCCGCCGAGAACCAGGACCATCTCGCATCCTGTCGCGGCGTCCGGACCGAATTCCACCACGGTGACCTCGGCTGCCTCGGGGACGAGGTCACCGAACTCACGGGTGGGTTCGGTCTTCGAATTGTCGTATTCGTCCACCAGGACCCTGAGGGCAATTCCATTGTCGTGGAACGTCTTCGCTACTCGCGCCGCCGTGGCGACCACGTCCGGACGCCAGGGATTGGCGACCACGAGAATTTCGCGGCACTCGGTCACTGGGGTCCTTCCTCGACAGCACGGGCAACCATCTCGCGTACCGACGGCATCGCATCCGGATCCTCGATCGCGTCCGCGGCCCGGAGCAGGAGGAAGTATTCGACGTTCCCGGATGGCCCCGGCAGAGGACTCGGTTCCACCGCAGCGGTGGCGAGCCCGAGAGACGCGGCAGCCTCGGCCACGTCCACGACCGCCTCGGCCCGCAGCCGGGGATCCCGCACGACCCCGCCCGAACCGACACGATCCTTACCGACTTCGAACTGCGGCTTGACCATCGGAACGATATCGGCGCGCGGGCCCATCGAGGCGACGAACGCGGGAAGCACGAGCTTCAAGGAAATGAACGACAGGTCGGCCACCACCAGATCCACCGGACCCCCGATGGCATCGGCGTCGATGTTGCGCACATTGGTGCGATCGAGCACCCGCACGCGCTCGTCCGAACGAAGCCTCCACACCAGTTGCCCGTATCCGACATCCACCGCGACCACCTCGCGGGCACCGCGAGAGAGGAGCACGTCGGTGAACCCGCCGGTGGACGCGCCGGCGTCGAGACAGCGAGCGCCCGCAACCCGAACACCCTGGTCGGAGAAGGCCTCGAGCGCTCCGATGAGCTTGTGCGCGCCGCGCGAAGCCCAGGACACCTCATCCGTGAGTTCGGTGACGACGAGCGGGGTTGCGGCCTCGACTGCGGTGGCAGCCTTGACTGCCACCGAACCCGCGACCTTCACTCGACCGGCGGCAACAAGCTCCGAAGCATGCTCGCGGGACCTGGCAAGGCCCCTGCGAACCAATTCGGCGTCGAGGCGAGCGCGACGAGACACGTCAGGACTTCTCTACGGCAGAGAGCGACCCGACGAGAACCTCGTGAGCGGCCTCGAGGATCCTGGTCTGCTCGGCGAACGCAACCTCGTCACCGTGCGCGACCTGTGGCACGGTGTCCAGTTGTGCAAGAAGAGCGTCGATCCGTTCGACCAGGTCCTGAGGGGTGATGAGCGCATGCGGCTGCGCCAGGTGTTCACCGGGGCGGGGCATCGACTCGTTCATCGCCGACCACGCTAGTCGACGCCTGCGACATCGGACATCGCGGCACTAGAGCCGATCTCGGACCGACCGATCACAGACCCCAGTCGGCGATCACCGCTTCGGCGCGATCGCCGCGGGCAACCACCGACCGCACCGCTCCCGATCGCCATGCCACAGGTGCGGCAACCAGCAACGCGTCGACTGCATCCGACGCCGCTGCATCCGACGCCGCTGCATCCGACCGGTCGGGTCCCTCGATGGTGAGAACGTCGTCGACGAGCACTGCGTACCAGGACGACCGCTGGTCGCTCGCCGAATCGAACCTGAACCCGTCGCTCTCTGTCAGGACGGCGGACAGGTCGAACGCGACGTAGGTCGGCCGTTCCGACTCGACCGCGTTCAGCAGATCGAGGACGGTACTGACGCCGGTGAGTACGAGCAGGGAATCGAGCCCGACCGAGGCCGCACCTGCGATATCGGTGTCGAGACGATCGCCGACCACGAGCGCCGACCGCGCACCGCTGCGCGCGAGCGCATCGTTCATGATGGGAGCGAACGGCTTGCCGGTGATCGTCGGTGCCGCTCCGGTGGCCGTGCGTACCGCCGCCACCATCGCGCCGTTTCCCGGGCCGAGGCCGCGCGCAGTGGGCAGCGTGGCGTCGGCGTTGGTGGCCACCCACGCGGATCCGGCCCGGATCGCATACGTGGCCTCCGCGATCATCGACCAGTCGGTGGTGGGCGAGTGTCCTTGAATGACGGCGGCCGGTCGCGGCTGGGCCGATCGCACGGGGCGCAGCCCTACCTCCGCCACGGCCTGTGCCAGATCGTCGCTCCCGACCACCAGGACCGACGAGTCGGGTGCGAGCGTCTGCGCCAAATGGCGAGCGCCTGCCTGCGCGCTGGTCACAACGCGATCCGACGTGGCCGCGAAGCCGAGATCTGTCAGGTGATCGGCGACGGCCGATGCGCTGCGGCTCGCGTTGTTGGTCACGTACCAGGCCACGATGGGACACGCCGAGAGAACTTCCACCGTCCCGGGGACCGGGTCCGGTCCCCGGTAGAGGGTTCCGTCCAGGTCGAGAAGTAGCACGTCGTACAGGTCGGCGAACGACGTCATTCGGGCGAACCGGTCAACTCGTCAACGCGGTCCTCGGCGTCGGTCTCACCGTCCAGGTCTGCTGCGGCGGCTCGAAGGAACCACTGCAGCCCATCATCGGTTCGTCCCGCCGCCACGAGAGCATCGGCGTACGCGTAATACAGACGGGCTGCGGCCGAGCCGGTACGGTCACCGGCCAGATCGGGGGTCTGCAACGTGACGACGGCCTGGTCGTACTGTCCGAGATCCATGCGGGCACCCGCGACGACGATCCGTAACTCGGACGCCTCGTCACCTGTGAGCAGCCGCGCCTCATCACTGCGGCCGAGTTCGATCGCCCGCTCCGGTCGCCCGAGGCCGCGCTCACAGTCGGCCATCACTGCAACCAGCCCTGGCCCACCGGCCATCCGGCGCGCAGCGCGCAGCTCGGACAGCGCCTCGGCCCACTCGCCGGCGTGGTAGGCGGCGATGCCGGCGGTCTCACGCACGACGGCGATCCTTCCGGCTCGATTACGCGCAGCACGTGCGTGGGTCAGCGCAAGCGCCGGATCGTCCTCGATGAGTTTGGACACCATCACCAGGTGACGTGCCACAGCGTCGGCGTTCGACTTGTCCAGACTCAGCAGGTCTCGCCGCACTGCCGGCTCGAGGTCTGTTGCCGCAACCTCGTCGGGCAGGTCCGGCTCGACGGGCCGGGGCGCGCGCGGCTCACGCCGCGCGGGGTCGAGTGGCCGTCCGCCACGCTCACGTCGTGGACGCGACACCGGGTCACCTCCCCGGCGGTGCGGCACACCCGAGCGTCCCGCTCGAGGTTCACCGGCCGAGCGTGCCCGGGACGCCGATCGCGGAACCCCGCCACGAACGTCCTTGCGTTCACTGCTGTCGTCCGACACCACATTCCCCTCTCGACTGCCGACACGACCGACGATCACATCGACAGTGACGATCACAACGACAGTGCAGCGCACTCGGTCCAGCGCCGCCTTGATTCTGCATCACACAGTGCTCCGAACATGCGAAAGGGGACCCACGATGTGGGTCCCCTTTCGTC
>NZ_JBUEQF010000014.1:0-84291 GCF_054979605.1 Rhodococcus sp. AZ1 | reverse complement strand
TAAACGCGGACCACTAGCCATAGCGGGAGGGCTCGCGGCTCGATACAGAACCTCAGTCCATTACGGGCTGCGCGCTATCGAGCAGGAGCTACAGCAAGTCGAATCAGGGCGAATTTAATGCGGCCGTCTACTTTCGAAATTCATCGAGCGTCTTGCCGGTCTTTTCGTGACGCCACAGCTTCCATCCGTTGACGTCGTAGCCTACGACGGATTTCAGTGCCCCGGAGGGTGTAGGAAACGCCTTACCCTCAACGTCGATCCAGCCGTGGTTTGTGACGTAACCGCGGTACGTTTCGCCACTTCGTTTGCGGTAAACGAGATCATCGTCAATCGCGATGTGTCCGTTGCGTAGAAGGGATGCGAGTTCACCTTCTGCAGAGCTGCCGCGGATGCGCGTCCGAGGGGGGGCGAGGGGCGTCCGGATTTCACTACCAACGGCTGGGTCAAGTCCCAACAGCCGCCGGATAGCAGTGTTTGGTGTATCAACGAGCGGCTCGGCATCCTTCTTCAGTAGCGAAAAGACTTCGTCGTCAATTTCGATCGTTGGCATGCTGTGGCCTCCTTGGGGGTGAGTCGGATGGTGTGATGATACTTCGATTCAAGTAAGTAAGCAAGTATTGGAGAGGTTTGGCGCTGGCCAGCGGCATGCAGCTGGAAGCGAACGCACCCGAGGTGGTCTTCCTGGCGAGTCCCCGTTACTGAGTCCACCCGGTTCTGGAGTCGGGTTGGTGTGATCCGTTCTCAGTTGATGCTGCAGGCCACCGGGGTGTGGGTACACCTGCACGCCGCAGCGTACTCGGCCGGCGTCCGGTAGCCCAGCGCCGAGTGGCGGTGTCGGTGGTTGTGCTCGGCCTTGAAGTCGCCGATGACTACGCGGGCCTCGAACAGGGTGTTCCAGTGGTTGCGGTTGAGGCACTCCTTGCGTAGGCGGTTGTTGAACGATTCGATGTAGCCGTTGTCCCACGGGCAGCCCGGCGGGATGGACACCATGCCGGTCTTGTTCTCATGGCAGGTCCCCGATAGTCGGACCACTTTGCTTTAGAGCCGTTCGGGTTGGTCTCAGTCGATCTCGCAGCCGTCCACCGGCTGGTGGACGTGGGTGCATCGGGCAGCATACTCAGCAGGGGTGAGATACCCGAGCGACGAGTGACGGTGCCGGTTGTTGTGGTCGTCCTTGAAGTCCTCGATCACCACCCGCGCCTCGAGCAGGCTCGTCCAGTGGTTCCGATTCAGGCACTCCTTTCGGAGTCGATTGTTGAAGGATTCGATGTGCCCGTTGTTCCACGGGGTTCCCGGTGGGATGTAGCTGATCCCGATATGGCTACCGCAGAACTGTTGCAGCACAATCGATATGAACTCAGGCCCGTTGTCCATACGCAACACCAGTGGTGGTCCGCCCCACAGCGCGAACGCCTTGTCCAAGTCCTCAGTCAACCGCTGCGCGGTGATCGAGCGCTCGACGATGTTCAGCACCGACAACCGGGTGTGTTCGTCGATCATGGACGCGATCTTGATCGCCTTCCCGTCGACGGTGTGTCAATGGCCAAGCTGATGTCCCCGGTGGTGGCCAGGTGAAAGTCCCCGGCCCGTGTTGATGTTTCCGGTTGTTCAGGGGCGGTCCTTTCGGTGGTGTGCGTCTTTCATCCGGTAGGACTCGCCGTCGGTGACGACCATGGTGGCGTGGTGGAGCAGGCGGTCGAGGATCGACGCGGCGGTGGTGTGCTCGGGGAGGAACCGGCCCCATTGCTCGAACGGCCAGTGCGACCCGATCGCCAGCGAGCGGCGCTCGTAGGCGCCGGCGACGAGGCGGAACAGCAGTTGGGTGCCGGTGTCGTCGAGTGGGGCGAAGCCCATCTCGTCGATGATGATCAGATCGACCCTCAGTAGTGATTCGATGATCTTGCCGACGGTGTTGTCGGCGAGGCCGCGGTAGAGCGTTTCGACGAGATCGGCGGCGGTGAAGTAGCGGACTTTGTGCCCGGCGTGGACGGCGGCGACCCCGAGTCCGATGAGGGTGTGCGACTTTCCGGTGCCGGCTGGTCCGATCATTGCCAGGTTCGAGTGCGTGCGAACCCATTCCAGGCTGGCGAGGTAGTCGAACACCTTCGGTTGTATCGACGATGCTGCGATGTCGAACGTCTCGAGTGTCTTCGTCACCGGGAACCCGGCGATCTTGAGGCGGTTGACGGTGTTCGATGCATCGCGGGCGGCGAGTTCGGACTCGACAAGGGTGCGCAGGACTTCCTCCGGGGTCCAACGTTGCGTCTTCGCGGTCAGCAGGACCTCGGGTGCGGTGCGGCGGATCGCGGCGAGTCTGAGTCGCCGTAACCCCGCATCGAGGTCGGCGGGGAGGTCGGGAACCGACTGCGGGACAGCGGTCTTCGGACCGGTTGCCTTCGTCGGTATCGTTGAGGCAATGGCGGTGTCGGTCATGACGGTACCTGCTGATCCCCGGCGTTCGGGCGGATCGCATACGCATCCAACGACCGCGTCGGTGCGGTCGGCAGGTCCAAGATCAGTGCGTCCCCCGCGCGTCGGGGGTGCGGTGTCCCGGCGCCGGCGGCGAGGATCGACCGGACGTCGGCCGCCCGGTACCGGCGGAACGCCACCGCCCGGGTCAACGCCGCCACCAACGCCTCGGTGCCGTGGGCGGCGCCGAGCGCGAGGAGAACCTCGAGTTCGGAGGACAGCCTGGTGTTCCCGATCGCGGCGGCGCCGACCAGGAACGCCTCGGCGGACTCGCCGAGGTCGCAGAACTGTTGCTCGACAGTCGTTCTCGGCCTGGGTCCGCGGTTCGGCGCCGGGCGGGCGCCGCCGTAGTGCTCGTCGAGCACCGACGCGGTTCCCGGTTGGGCGAGGTCGTGCTCGGCAACGACGTCACCGGTTCCGGGGTCGACGATCACCAACCGTCCGCTGGTCTGCACCAGGGCCACGGTCGTGCCGATCAACCGGTTCGGGACGGAGTAACGGGCGGAGGCGAACCGCACGCAGGACAGCCGGTCGACCTTACGGGTCACCGACGGCGGTCCAATCTCCATTCGCAGAGACGGCAACGGTGACAACAGTTCTCGCTCGTCATCGAGTTTGCCGTTCGGTATCGCGCAGATCTCCGAATGCACCCTGGCATTGACCTCCGCGCACCACACGGTGGCGGCCGCGTTCGCGGTGTGAACGTCGACGGTGGTGCCGGCGACGGCAGCTTCGGTGAACAACGGCACCGCCAGATCGCGTTGGGCGTAGCCGACGAGGTTCTCCACGATCCCTTTGGATTGTGGGTCGTTGGCGTGGCAGAAGTCCGGTGCGAACCCGTAATGGGCAGCGAAGCGGACGTAGTCCGGGGTCGGGATGACCACGTCCGCCACGACACCGCCTTTGAGGCAGGCCATCCGGTCCGCGAGGACTCTCGCCGGTACCCCGCCGACCACGGCGAGTGCTTCGGCGATCAATGCCAGTGTGGTGGTGGCTTTCTCGTCGGCCGCGAACGCAGCGAACCGCCACCGCGAGTACGCCATCACCGCGCAGAACAGGTGCAGTCCCCCCACCGTCGCCCAGTCGATGACCAGGTAATCACCAGGAGCCCACACCGCCGGGCGGCGACCGCGGTGATGATCGAGGCGCCACAACGCTTTTGCGTCCGCGACGAGGCGGCGAAAGTTGCGGTCCGACCCTTCGTAGCCGGCTGCGCGGGCGATCGGCAGGATCCGTTTCGCGGAGATCCGGCCCTGCGATTTCTCGACCCGCTCGGTCACCAGGTCGGCGACGGCGTCGTAGTTGTGCTCCCGATCGGCTTTCGGTGGCGTCTTCCGACCGGCTTGATCGGCTTCGAACTTCTCGACGGTTCGTTTGACGGTCTTGTGGGTGGTGCCGCAGATGTCGGCGGCTCCTCGGTACGACCCGACTTCGCGGTAAGCGGAAATGATGTCCATGCGTTCCTTCGCAGACTTCAATGGAACTCCCCGGGCGGTGCGGTGTGTGGTTGGCACCTTCACCGTCACCGCTCGGGCCAGAAGTTCCCGATCGACACGACGAACACGGGGTGGGGACTTTCAGTTGGCCACCAGTGGGGACCTCGACCTGGCCACCACTGGGGACTTTGTCATGGCCACGGACACGGTGGAGTCGAACTGAAAATCCAGTGCCCATACGACTTTCGGCGCGTCCTCCTCGACCTGTGGAGTGGAACTGACACCGGCACGTGTGCGGGGATGATGGATCCGCACCTGCAGACCCTCCTCCTTCCAGAGCCGGTGCACCTTCTTCTTGTTCACCGACAGGCCCTCGTCGTGCCTCAGATGCGCCCACGCGCGACGGAAACCGTGCATCGGGTTCTTCCCTGCGTAGGTACGCAGCATCCCCCGCAGATCCGCATCCGGATCTGCCGGTGTCTGCGCGATCGGGGCTCGTGCGTAGGTGGAGCGGGCAAGCCCAACAGCTCTGCACGCCAGTCGTTTCGAGATGCGCATCGTGGTGACGAGCATGTCGACGGCGCGGCGTTTGGCGGCAGGGCTCAAAATTTTCCCTTCGCCACCTCCCGCAGCGCGTCCTTCTCCAACTCCGCGTCCGCGAGGAGGCGTTTGAGGCGGCCGTTCTGCTCACGCAGGTCCTTGAGCTCCTTCGCCGCGTCGGTGTCCATCCCGCCGTACTGCCGGCGCCAGTTGTACAACGTCGCCGCCGACACCTCCAGCTCGCCGGCGATCTCCTCCTGCGTCCTGCCCGCCGCCACCAGCTCGTCCGCTCGGCGCAGCTTGCGCACGATGTCCTCAGCCGAGTGCCGTTTTCGTCCAGCCATGATTGTCGTCGTCCTATCCGCCCAGGTCGCGGGCAACAAGACTCTAAAACATGATGGCCCCGTCTACCGGGGACACGCCATCTGGACCAAGACCGCGGAGCAGATCCTCAAGAAAGCGAACCGCCCAACAAATTCAAACGCGGACCACTAGTACCTGCTCGGTTTTCACGCGTCGTTGACAGGAGGACCGTCCTCATCCTCCCGATGATGGTGGGACAGGCGCTGACGCGACCGCGGCTATGGAGTTCAGATCCCTCATTGCCCAGCAAAATCGGGGGAGATATCGATAAGCACCTTTGGGTCGTTGCCCCAGAAGTAATCGACCTTGAGCTTCTCGAAGTGGGCGGTGCCGAACTTGATCTTCCAGCCCTCGGATTCCCAGTGGAGTTCTTCGAGCTTGTCTGTGCCCTTCGTCTCGCGGACTAGGTAGAGGTACTTGCCTTCGGGTTGCTGACGCACGAACGCCCAGTCGGGGTTATAGCCGTGCAGGGGAGTGTCGATCTTGAACCAGTGCGGGAGCTTGATGAAGAGCGGTACGTCGTCTCGCGCCTCAAGGAACTCCGCAAAGGTCTTCTCGATGCCTGAGTCGCACACGATCTTGTCCGTGATGCTCTTCGTGACGTCCACGACCATCGCCGCCGGCGCAATCGTCTCGGCCTGGTGCCATTCCTTGAACAGCTCGGCTCGCCACGATTCCCCGGTTGGCTTGTAGACGATCCCCTCGGCCTCCTGTGCGTAGAGGGCCTCCTTCATGGCACGTTCGACCTGATCCATAAACACGGACGGGTTGAGCTTCACCTGGTCGAGAGTGTCGATCCCGGAGAGGATGCGGACGATGGTTGCCCGGGTGAGTGGCACCCGGCTGGTGAGTTCACCGACGACGTCGGGGAGCTTCCGCCCAGTGTTGACCGCGACCGTTCCTCGGTCCTGGGTGTCGCCCGAGCTGATGCCTACTGTGTTGATATCGACGATGTGCTTGGCTAAACGGAACTTGATGGGCTCGACCTTCGGCATCGCGTTGATGCGCCGGACAGCGTCGGCGACGACATCGTCGGTCGAGAACGCCAACTCGTAGGTCGTTTTCTTCGAAATTCTGTCCCACAGCTCGACGAACTGCGGATCTCGCAGCACCTTCTCCCTGAGTTGGAGCTTGATCTTGTCCTTCTTGAGATCCACGATCCGGCCCGTGAACTTGATGCCGGTCTCGTCCTCGATCTCCTTCTGGAGGTCGCCGGCGAACTTAGAGAATTCTTCGTGTGCGATCACAGTCAGCACGTTGATGTCGTCGTTGCGGCAACGCTCGCCGTCGACCATGACTGGCAGACGCAAGCCTCGGCCGATCTGCTGGCGCTTGCGCATCTCTGAGCGGCCGTGCTGGAGGTTGCAGACGGTGAAGACGTTGGGGTTGTCCCAGCCCTCGGCGAGAGCCGCGTAGCTGAAGATGAACCGGAGCGGCTCCTCGAAGCTGAGCAGCTTTTCCTTGTTCTGCATGATGCGCTTGAGGGCTGACTCCACCTCCACGCCTTCCAACGCCCGGGTGGTCACATCCTTCGGCACGCCCTTGTTGGAGGCTGCGAAATAGCCGTCGTGGACGGCGTCGATGTTGGGCATGTCGAGCGAGCGGAAGCGGGCGTCGGATCGCATGATCTCGTACTCCTGCTCGAACCACTGTCGGAGCTTCCCGTCGGCAGGGTGGTAGTTCGCAACCGAGTCTATGAAGAACAGAGTGAGTGGCTTCAAGGCGCAAGTAATGAGGCCTCGTCGCAACTGAAGCTTTAGCTGGAGCTCCTTCTCAAAGTGGCTCTCAACGGCCTGACGGAGCATCAGCCGTTGATGTTGCTCCTCCTCGGAAGTGGTTCCGGCTCCTTCGTGGACATGGGTGCCGTTTCCGAACTCGACGTACCCGCGTTCGCCATCCTGGCCGGCGTGAATGTCCTCGACTGACCAACCCTGATAGGCACCGCGCTGTCCGCTCTCCTCGAACAGGTCCATATCCTTGCGCAAGGTGATCCGGGTGAGCTTCGTCTTGCCCGCGTTGGTCTTGAAGATCTTGGCGGTCGCCGTGACGCCCCCAGGCGTGGCAGTGATCTTCGAGACCTCCACGTAGGCACCGTTGAGGTCTTCGTCCTTGGTGACTGAGAGGACCCCGATCCGCTTCACCAGTCGCAGGTCGTAGGCGTCCACGGGAGTCAGGCGGTACACGAGGTGCTTCGGGTCCTTGTGGGTGGCGGAGTACCGAAGCCGGGCCAAAGGGTTGAGTTGCTCGATGGCTTCCTTGCTGCCTGCTGACTCCATGTTTTGCGGCTCGTCCATGATGACCACTGGGCGCGCGGCACCGATCAGTTCGTGGGGCGCGTATCCACCGTTGAACTCGGGGTCCTTGCGACGGAAAATGTTGCCCTCCGTGCGGAATGCCTCAAGATTGATGACCATGATCTTCAGGCTGGCGTCACGTACGAAGTCACTGGCCATCTGCCGCTTGGATGAATCCCACACCATGAACTCGTACTGCGAGTCTGGGTAGAGCTCCTTTAAGTGCGGCTTGAGCATCGCGAGGCTGGATTTCACGCCCTCTCGAATCGCCTTTCCCGGCACCACAATGACGAACTTCGAGAAGCCGTACCTCTTGTGCATCTCCAGGCAGGTTCGGATGTAGACGTAGGTTTTGCCGGTACCGGTCTCCATCTCGACGCTGAGGTCCGGCACGGATTGCTCCCCCGTCCAGCCCTGCCGCAACTCCTCGGGGATCGCAGGAACCTCGCCCCCGTCCTCGGTGGATACGGGCTTGTCTTGCACAGCGCGGAGGTTTCTGCGCAACTGCTCGGACGAAAGCACGAGCTGGTTCCCGATGATCACGCGGTCAATCGCGTCGAGTGTCCCGTCCTCCAGGACGAGATCTGCTACCTCAGAGCGACCTTGCTCCTCGTTGCCGTTGAAGACTTTGAGGACAGCCTCGATCGCATCCAGCTGGTACTGCTGGCCGCCTTCGAACTTAATCGTGACCGGCATCAGACCGTCTTCACCGTGATGCCGCGCGATCTGGCGTTCGCCACGAGGTTTGCCTTGAGCGCATCCTGGCCTGCGAGGTCATCCTCAAGGAAGACAACGACATTGGGCTTCGGGTCCATCTCGAAGATCTTCTCGGCCGCAGCAACGTCGAGACCCTCGCCCGCGACGACAGCCACCCCGCCTGACACCTGCACCGAGACCGTGCCGAACTCGTGCTCCACCCATTCGGAGTCGAGCGGGACGCCTTCCTTCAGCAGCACCTCGGCGGCGATTGCGTAGAGGTCGTCAACGCTTGCACGAAGTGTTGAAGAGCTCAACGTGAGTTCCCCTTCGTCAGGACCGGAACCGAGGAAGGCGCTTTCGGTGAGCCGATACATACGGAGGCCGCTCTCGGCTGCGCCCTTCACGGTGGCCCTCACAGCTGCAATCCGCTTGTAGGTGATCTCAGCAACCGTCTCAAACCCCGCCTTGCGTGCGGCTGATTCAACACGGGTTCGCTCGGGTATGTTTACCAGCAGATACCGGCGCGAACCACCGTCGTGAGCGTTCTGAAGGGCAACCCCGTGCGCCGTAGACCCCGACCCGGCGAAGAAGTCCATCACGAGGTCGTCCGAGCCCGTGAATATAGACACGAGGTACTGGATCAGTCGCTCCGGCTTTGGGAAGTCGAAAATCACTCCCCACTCCCGCGCCATGCGCGAACTCGAAGCCTTTGTGGTTCCGAGGTTGCGTAGCACCGTCACCACGTGTCCCTGCCCGGCGCTTCGCTGTTTGTAGCCGTAGATCGCGCCGGTCGGCGTCATGGCGAACCAGGTGGACTTCCCTTCCGAGTCCTCGATTGGAACAAAGCCGTTTGAGATGAAAAGCTCTAGGAGACGCTTTGAACTCCAGCCACTGAAGACCCGCGCCGTCTTTGAGAGTACGCCCCCTTGGACCGTGATGGGGTCGAGGACATGCGGCCATTTGTCGGACCGGGGTGCCACCTCGAAGTCGTCAGAGGATGCAGGGAATCCAGCGGGGAGAACAACCTCACTCGGCGGGTTTGCGGGGCCATTCTTGGTGATAGAATTTTCGATCCGATCGTTGAATAGTTTGCTGTCTTCGCCGATATTCGGATCGATCACAGTGGGTCGGGCGACCTGTTCCACGTCTCGTGCGAACGCGACGATGTATTCATGATTGACCTTGAAAGCGCTCTGCTGCTCGATGTTACCGTCATTATTCCAAACAAAGGTTGCAAGGTGGTTCTCAGGTCCGAACACCTCGCGAAGTAGATGCACGAGGCTCGGCATTTCAACATCATTGATCGAAACGAGGAGAACGCCGTCCGGTTTGAGCAGGTTGCGGGCGAGTACAAGTCGCGGGTACATCATCGACAACCACCGGCTGTGCAGGCGCCCACTTGCGGCGTCGCTGCTGTCCGCCTTTCGGTTGCCCTCCTCGTCAATTTGCCCCGACCAAACGAGGTAACGGCGCGTTGTGTCACTGAAGTCGTCGTTATAGACGAAGTCGTTGCGGGTGTTGTAGGGCGGGTCGATGTAGATGAGTTGGACTTGGTTGTTATACGCCTTCTGAAGAAGCTTCAAGACCTCCAGGTTGTCGCCCTCGATGAAGACGTTCCTTGCGTGGTCGAAGTCATCGGATTCATCGAGATCAGGTACCAGTGCCGCACGGCTTGGGGCGAGCAGGGATCGAACAGCTTGCTGCTTTCCAGCCCAGTGGAGGCCGTACCGTTCGCGTCCCTCCGCGGCCCGCGCTACCTGCACGTCTAGTAGCTCGCCGAGTTTGGCGGCATCTAGGACGCCGTCGGCGAGGACCCCGGGAAAGAGCCGGGCCAGGGCGGCTCGGTGGTGTGCGGCCAGGTCCGGGGCCTCCAGATCGACCTTGTCGGGCTCGTGAGTCATCGCTCTCGCTCTCGCTCGGAGTCTTGCACGCGAAGGGTAGCCGCAGGCACCGACGAGTTGTAGAGGGAGGCCGGGCTGCTCACATAGCCTTGAGCGATGTCAGCCGAATCCTCCGCCGCGATCCCGGTCCTCGAAGGCGAGGCGGCGGCTGCGGTCGCTCACCGGGATGGGCATGTGCAGATCATCGCGGCCGCCGGCTCGGGTAAGACCGAGGTCGTCTCCCAGCGTGTGGCCTCGCTCCTCAAAGACGGCGAGCAGCCTGAGTCCATCGTGGCGTTCACATTCACCGAGAAGGCCGCCGAGGAGTTGAAGGAACGCATCCGAGAGCGGTCGGTTGCCCTTCTCGGGCCGTCCGCGACCGACAAGCTGGGGCACTTGTACGTCGGCACCATCCACGGTTACTGCTTCCGCCTCCTCCAGACCTACGTGCCGAGGTTCGAGACCTACACCCCGCTCGACCCCAACCAGTTGACCAACCTCCTGTACCGCGAGGCGAACCGACTGGGCCTCCGTCAGTTCGACCAGCGCAACCGAGTGTTCTCTGGCATTGAGCAGTTCCAGCAGTCGGTCGATGTCGTCGAGAACGAATACATGGCCTTCGACGTCATCCCCGACGGTGCCTTCAAGGACGCGCTCGTGAAGTACTACATGATGCTCGACAACTACCGCTTCATGTCGTTTGGCACCCAGATCGTCGAGGCCGTTCGTGCGCTCGAAAACCGTGTTGTGCACGCGGCAGTGACGGCCGATCTCAAGCACTTGATCGTCGACGAGTACCAAGACGTGAACCCGGCTCAGGAGCGCCTGATCGAGTTGCTCGCGAAGCCTCAAGGCTCGGCCGAAGTGGTAGTGGTGGGCGACGACGATCAGGCCATCTACCAGTGGCGCGGGTCGCATGTGGCGAACATCGTCGCCTTCGCGACTCGCTACCCCAATGTGTCGAAGTTCGAGTTGTTGGTAAACCGTCGGTCACGCCCGGACATCGTGGCGCTCGCCAACGGGTTCGCGAAGTCCATTCCCGGGCGCATCGACAAGGAGATGACCGCAGTTCGCCCATCCGCCGGGCCGTCGGTCTCCATCGCCATCGGTCACCTGATGGAGCAGGACGAGGCCGACTCGATCGCGCTCGACATCGAGGCGCTCCACAAGGACGGCGTCCGCTACCGAGACATCGCCATCCTCGTGCGTGGCAAGACGGCGTACACGCGAATCTTGGATGCCCTCGCGGTCTCGAACATTCCAGTCCAGCCAGGCGGGCGCACCGGCCTGTTCGAGCAGCCCGAGGCGGAGGTGTTTGGGGCGACGTTCGCGTGGATCTCCAATGTCGACTGGAGCGTGAGCAAGTGGAAGACGCGAGCGGCCGTCAATCTGTCCGGACTCCTCGACCGCTATGTAACCGTCTTTGGTCTCGACGACGACGAGCGGCAGGCCCTGAGCACACACCTGCAAACGTGGAAGTCCAAGCGTGACGATGAAAACTGGACACCTAGCCTGGTGGGGGAGTTCTACAAGCTGACTGACCTCCTCGGCATCCGCAACTGGGACCTCGCAGACGAGATGCATCGCAACCGGCTGGGCACCATCGCACGCTTCACAGCGGTCATGGCTGATTACGAGTCGGTCACACGACGCTCGCGGCGAGATCCGGATAATCCGGGGGAGCAGGTCGGCGGTGCTGTCGGTGGCGAGTGGTTCTACAAGAACTTCGCACTGATCCTGACGAACTACGCGACCGGCAGTTACGACGACTTCGACGGCGAAAACGACATACTCGGTGATGGGGTCGCCCTCGGGACCATCCACGGCGCCAAGGGACTCGAATGGCCCGTCGTCTTCTTGCCCTCCTTGAAGGAGGGGCGCTTCCCATCCGACAGATCCGGGTCGCTGAAGAACTGGCTGATCCCCCGCACCCTTTTCGACGCCGCGCGCTACGAAGGATCAGACGCGGAGGAACGCCGTCTCTTCTACGTCGCCCTCACTCGGGCTCGTGACTGGGTAGGTCTCTCCTCGCACCAGCGGGTCAACACTCAGTCGCGGCAGCCGTCGCCCTACATCCTTGAAGCCCAGGCGATTGCCACCAGCGGCAGCCTGCCTACCAATGCGGAGCCGCGCGGTGAGGCACCGACCAGCATCACCGTCTCTTACAGCGAGCTTGATGCCTACATGGAGTGCCCACGAAGCTACCTGCTCCGCAACGAACTCGGCTTCATGCCGCCAGTGCAATCCGAGATCGGCTATGGCAACGCCGTCCACCACGTCCTGCGCACCATCTCCGAGCACGTCAAGGCGACGGGAACCGTGCCTGACTCGGTTGCGGTTGACGCACTGATGGACTCGGAGTTCTTCCTTCCCTTCGCCAACAAGCCAGCCCACAAGGAGATGCGGGAAAAGGCCAGGAAACTCATCCAGACCTATGTCACCGACAACACGGCCGAGCTGCAACGGACGTGGGCCACAGAGCGTCCCTTCGAGCTGTACCTCGATGGCATTGTCGTCAGCGGGCGCGCGGATGTCGTCTTCGACGAGCACGACGGGGTGGCTGACAACCTCTTCATCGTAGACTACAAGACGGCGCTCGGCGAAGAACTCAAACCGTTGCAGTTGCAGGTCTACACCGATGCCGGCCGTCGAGAGGGTCTCACCGTTGGTGCCGCCTTTATCCAAGACCTCAGCGCCACCATCCGGCACGAGGTCAGCATCACCGCCGCCGATATCGCGTCTGCCGAGGCGCAGGTCGCGGTAGCCGCCCAAGGTCTCAAGGACCGCGACTTCACACCCAAGCCAGAGAAGTCGAAGTGCTCATTCTGCGACGTAAGGACTCTCTGCGGTGCGGCCGTGACCAAGTGACCGCGCCGACCTGGACAGCCGACGACTACGTCGGACAGGTTCCCTAGACTTGAACGGATTCCGTCCAGCCTTGATCGAAGGGAGCCGCCGTGGTTGACGTCATTGCCAAGCGTGGCTCGCACGCGAGTCCGTTGCGCTACCCAGGCGGTAAGGCGACGCTCGCCGGCTTCTTCGAGTCCACCATCAAGGCGCTCGGCCTAGACAAGCCGACTTACGTCGAGCCGTACGCCGGAGGCGCGGGGGCCGGCCTTGAACTCCTCCTCAAGGATGCCGTTGGGATGGTCGTGATCAACGACCTTGACCCCGCGATCCACGCCTGCTGGAAGGCCATGGTGAAGGATTCCGACGAGTTCCTCGGTCTCCTGGAGCGAACCCCGTTGACGATCGAGGAGTGGAAGAACCAACGCGAGATCTACCGTCGCCGCCACGATGACGACGTCGATCCGCTCGCCCTGGGCTTCGCCACCTTCTACCTCAACCGCACGAGCCGTTCCGGAGTCCTCGGGGCCGGAGTGATCGGTGGGTTCGCTCAGTCGGGCTCTTATAGGATCGACGCCCGTTTCGACAAGGCCGTGCTTCGAGGCCGGATCGAAAAGCTGGCCGAACTGAGCGGCAAGATACGCGTCACCAAGCAAGACGGCGCAGCACGGCTGCGCGAGTATCTCCCCAAGGAGAACGTGTTTGCCTACGTCGATCCGCCCTACGTCGAGAAAGGCAGTTCGCTCTACATGAGCGCCTTCAGGGAGGACGACCACCGAGAGCTGGCGAAGGTCCTGAACGGCCACACCAACACGAACTGGGTGCTGACCTACGACGTCGCCGACCTCATCAAGACCCTGTACAAGGCACGGGAGGTGTCTGAGTTCCGGCTCTTGTACTCCGCCCACCTGCGGGGCACACGGGACGAGCTCAAGCGGACTTCAGCCAGCGAGTTGATCGTGCTTTCAAACTCTGTCGCTGACGCGTTGATGTGAGGATCAGCGCGGGCCGGCGAACGGGCCGGTCTGACGAATCTGACTGCGAGTCGGCAACCCCAGCGACTGCTGCACCAGTGCTCGGAGCACCGACTGGCCGACACCTAAGGGAAGCGATGCCGCCGAGTGGGCCAGTGCCACCGGGATGACTGCGTTCTCGTAGAGCCGTGTCTGGACGTGGTCGAGCACCTCGCAAACTGGGCGGAGCGTGGGGTAGCTCGACCAGAGTTCGCCGTCGGGGTCCCCGTAAGGTGTGACGCCGGGCTTCGGAGGAACCGTGAAGACGAGGATCCCGCTGCTCCTGGTGCGGTAAATGAACCGCCGACCGTAGAACTCGTCCGATCCGTATGGGTTGCTTGCCGGGCGTCCCGTGATCCGGTTTATGTACTCGGTCGTCAGAAGCATGACTTGTCCAGGCTCGATCAGATGGGAGATGAGTTGGGCGTGCTCGACGAAGGTGCCGGACTTCTCGACCCCCACAACGAGGGGCGCAGCGGGGCGATTGTTCGCTGCGCACTGCTTGGCGAACTCCGCGAGGTAGTCCTGGAAGCGACGCTTCAGCGGGGCAACGGTGCCGTGCAGTCCAAGCGGGCCGTCTGTGATGAAGATTGTCTTCCCAAGGACGTCATAACTGTGCGGGTCCTCGAACAACAGCTGCATGTAGCCCAACGAGGTCAGCCGCTCGGCCACAAGCATCATCCGCGTCAGGGAACTGCGATTCGACCCCTCAGGCATGTATTCCTCTTCGGTGCGAAGCACGTCGCCGAGGAAAACCCTCTGACCGCACTCGGGACAATCGGTGCCGCCCTTCGGAACGTTGATCTTTCCGCCGGAGAGCTGAGCGTCGCCGGCCTTGCACACGGGGCATCGGCGAAGCGGAGCTGTGGTCGCCGGGGCACTCGGTGCTCCGTGGAGCGCAAGGAGCATGTCGGCGAGAGTCTGCTCCGAAGCCTGGTCGAACTTCGTCTCGTGCAAGAACCGGTCGAGCTCTTGTCGCCAAGTGTCCACGCCGGTGCACCCTGGCATGACGAGACCGGAGCCCGGCAGCGCGCGGTCGAACGCCGCGTGTTGATGCGACTCGCGCAGCAGGTGCGGATCGACGAAATCGCCGGCGCCCGCCTGGTGCAGCTTCGCGAAGTCGATGAATGAAGCAGCCACCCGTACGTAGCCGACCTTGATGGTGGGGTGCTCGCGCGTGGCTTCGACCTCGGTGTCCGAGCCGTCCACCGTGATGGCGAACCGAACGGCATCCGAGACCCCGGCGTTGTCGAGTTTCTCGACGGGACGGCATAGTGACGTCACCCGGTTCGCGTCGGCCGGAGTTGCGCGAGCGACCTCCCAACGCGCGAAGGCATCCTGAACAGCTTGACTGTTGACGACGGGAACATGACCGAGCCGCGAGGCTCTCTCGGAGGGATAGGGCACGCTACTTGGCCTCAACTGCCGGAAGGCCCGCCGCAGCACGGGCGGCGTTGATCATCGCGTGGTCGAACTTGGCCACCTGCAGCGGCACGATGTACTTGCCGGAGTAGGTCTTGATACGGACGAAGCCCTGGTCCTCGACGCGGCGGATGCTCTCAGCCCAGGTCTTGAAGTCGTAGTAGTGCGAAAGTTCGCGCGTCTCGTTGTCCGAGTTCAGATGCGCGACGAGCCAGTTCGACGTGTTCGACAAGATCCGCTGGTCTACGCTCGTTATCTCCTGCGTGGCATAAACGAGGCCGATCTGGTATTTTGCGGCCTCTTTGGACAGGCGGACCCAGGGATTGCCGGCGACGTCCTTGGCTCCGCGTTCGAAGAGGTTGTGAGCCTCCTCCACGACGATCTGGAAGGGCACCGAATCCTGACCCGACCGGAATCGCTCATTCGCTCGGGAAAGGAGGAAATTCACTGTGTTTTCGGAGATCGTCTTCGAGACGTCGCCCGTACCGTGTGCAAGGTCGACGATCGCCAAGCGGCCGGCCTGCATGTCGTTCCAGATCTGCTCCTCGACACGCTGCGTGGCGCTCGTGGAGTGGAACTCGCGCAGCTGTCGAATCGCGGCCTTGCCGCTGGCGCGGTTGTTGAAGTCGGCAATGAATTTGAACGGAGTGTCGCCACCGGTTGACCGCTGATTCCAGCTTCCGTCGTTCGCCATGTGGAGCATTACGCGCTTCGCGGCCTCCGGAGTCGTCGCGCGGTAGTTGCTGCCTGCCTTCACCACGAGCCCAGGGTTCGCAGTGTTGAACGCCTGGTACAGCGTGTCGGTCCAGCCGAACTCGAGCCCACTCGCAGCGAATGCCTGGCCCGAGATCCCACACTCGACGAGTAAACCGTACATGCCAAGGACGGCCTTCGTCCATGTGATCCAGTCGCCCTTGTCCGCGACGCGATCCGGCTCCGTCCAGTTGATCGACGTGAAACTCTTGACGTAAGCATAGGTGCCGAACTGGTCGTTGACGACTGAGTTTACGAAGTCGACAACTGCTTCGAAATTCGCCCGGTCGAAGAAGTTCATTGCCAGAGGAAGGACTTGCGGATCGGAACCATCGGTGCCGAGTCGGTAGATCCGGACCCTATTCTCGTCGCCGAGCAGACGGAGACCGGTTTGGTCCTGCTCGTTTACGTTGGCGTACTCGCCCTGAGGGTCGAATATGAGTTGGCCGACCAACGTCCCGGCATTCGCCGCCTGGGTGGCAATCGCGGTCACGAGGGTCTTGATCGTGTTCGACTTGCCGGTGCGGGTCATGCCAAAGACAGCGGTCTTGCGTGAGACGAAGTCGCCGATATGGACATGGACAGCAGCGTTGTCGGTCCCCGATTCACGTGCTCGCCGCCGCGTCGATGCGAAGCGGACGACCCCGAGTGCCAGAAGGTCGTCGCCTTCCGGCTCCGGATACGAGGCGATCCACGAGAGGACATCAGGCGAAGGCAGGAACACCTGGTAACGCGCCGACGAAACCACGTTGTCGATGTCGGAGCCGAACTGAATCTTCGTCTCGTTACGGTCGACGTAGAACGTGCCGATGACGTCACAGTCGAAGGCAGACTGCTGGAGCTCGTTGCGGGTCAGCTCGTCGGTGACCTCGTCGAATCCCTTGCCCGAGTCTCCGGCATCGCGCACCACTGCGAGCCTAGTCTGCACGAGGTCGGACTCGTTAGGCAGAGGAGCGGTGCCACTGACGCGGAGGAGGATTAGTTCCTCGTCGTCGAGTGCGAATCCCTCCGCCATGTTCGTGCCCGCCGCGGCGAGCAGGAAGGCGCCGTGAGGCACCCCGCCGGCCTTGGTCTTTCGCCAGTCGTCGGTTAGAACCACCGCTCGGGCGTAGTCGAGACGGAAGATGCCGCCGACCGCCTGGCAGCCAGAGTTCACTAAAGATGCCAGCGGCGTGGAGGCGCGCGCGGACTCCACAATGGTGGAACTGATGCTCATGAGTTAAACCTTAGGGTTGGGGTCCGACAGAATCGGGGAGCGGATCATCGGGGTGGCGTGCCCCCTTGAACAAACTTGGCGCGTAGCCGCCAGCATCCGATTCTGTATTGGCGCTGCCGGCGTGATTGGCGCGCCCGCCTGAGGCTGGCTGGGCGACTCGCTTGGGGCTCGCGCATCGATGCTGTTCGCAACGACAGTGATGTGCCTGGCCGCACTGCCAGTGCTGTTCGCGCCGGTGAGGCACCGCATTTCGTTGCCGCACGAACGGGTTGACTAAAGAAAGTGACATCTACGTTCGTTCGACGCCCCGCGGAAGCGCTCGGATGTTGCGAGAGGGCGCTGGTCGGCGATGCGCACAGGGATCTCGTCCGCGGAGCGCTCGATGCGGTCGGGACGCAGTTGCGGATCGGGCTCGGTCGGATCTCTCCGAGCATCGCTAAGCATTGGATCGAATGCCTAAGACGACCTTCCGGCTGGCCGTCCCGCGCGATTGCAGTTAAGCGTGAGTATCGATGCTTAAGGACTGGATGCAGCCGATCCGCAGCGCTAGGCTCTGTTAAGTCTGCTCACGCAAGCATTGGAATCCCATGGCATCACCTCGAAAGTCACGGCGCACGCAAGCCACTCGACTGGCCAGGTCCTTCGCTGCTCGGCGGCACGACCTCGGCATGACTCAGTCCGAGCTGGCTCTGCTGGCCGGTGTCGGCCGGTCGACGGTGCAGGCCATCGAGGGCGGCAAGGAGACATCTCAGTTGGACGGGGTCCGCGCCGTTGCGGACGCCTTGGGATGCGAGCTGTCACTGGTCACGCGAGCAGGAACCGTCGTCGAACTGGATGACCAGTGAGCCCGCGACCCGATCTACGCACCGTCGATGTTGAAACGACCCGGGTCTGGTGGAGACTGTGATCTCACCAGGAGAATGCTAGGCTGCCCCGGAAGGGCGAGTAACCGCGAACTCCAATGCGTCACTCCGTACTTCGCCGACGGAGACGTCAAGGCCACCGTGATCAATCGGTCCCGGTCCAGGGTGCGGGGTCGCCCAGAGCGCCCCTCGTCGAACGACCCGCCGATCCCGAACTGCGTGTAGCGGGACCGCCAGTTGATCACCGTCTGACGCGAGATCGAGAACCGTCGCGCGTTGGCGGCGGCTCCGATGACCGCGCGTGGTGGAGGACTCCGTGATCAGGAATCCGCAACAATGGTCTTCTCGAACAGGGTCACGCTGAACCGTCCGTCCACGTCCCTCCGACCGACCTCGGCGAATCCGCGGGCGCGGTAGTACCGGCGGAGTGCGAGGTTGGTCTCGGCGCAGTCGAGGCGGAGGAGCTTGGCACAATCGGCGCGGGCCAGGTCGGCCGCTTCCGCCAACATTCGCGCACCCAATCCTTTTCCTGCACAACTACGCTCGATCATGAGACTGTGAACGTAGCGGGCCGGCATGTCACCGTCGTCCCAGAACTCCGGATCCGACGCGAGCAGCCTCATCGCCGCGATGATCGACGACCCGAAGGCCGGAGTGGCGACGAAGAACTCCCCGCGGGCCACCTGCCCTCTCACGGTATCCAGCGAAACCTCCCGCGCCGGCCACTGGTCGATACACCGGTCCGCCAACCAGTCCTCCGCTGCGTGACGGAGCGAGAGAATTTCTTCGCAGTCGTCTGGCAGCGCGGGACGTAGCTTCAGATCCGACCATGACCGAAAGCTGTTCATGCCCTGGACCCTAACGGCGACCTTGCGATCGTGTGCCCTGGCGAACGGTGTTTCCGGCGGCCGGCTCACACAGCCAGCGCAATGCGGACGAGCGCAACGCGGTCGCGGGAGTCGAGCTTGGTCAACAGGGCCCGCACATGCGTTTTGACGGTGGTCTCGGCGACGAACAAGTGCTCGGCGATCTCCCGGTTGGACAGGCCCGCGCCGATCAGGTCGAGAACCTCCAGCTCGCGCCGGGACAGGTCGGCCACCCGTGGGTCGGTATGCGCCGGCGGCCGAATCGCGGAGAACACGTGTGCTGCGGCGGATTCGGACAGCGCGACACCGCCCCCTGCGACGTCACGGACGGCCCTGGCCAGGTCTGTCGGTGAGCAGTCCTTGAGCAGGAATCCGCGCGCACCGTAGGAAATGGCACGTTCGACGTAGGTGTCCACGTTGAAGGTCGTCAGAATGATCACTCGGGGCGCCGACGGCAAGGCGATCAGCCGCTTCGTCGCCTCGACACCGGACATGACCGGCATCCGGACGTCCATCACCACCACGTCGATCCGGGTGGTCTCGGCGATGTCGACGATCTGTTGCCCGGTGGTCGCCGTCGCCACCACGTCGATGTCGTCGAGTGTGTCGAGGTACTCGCCGAACGACTCACGCACCACGTCGTCATCGTCGACGACCGCCACGCGGATGTTCTCGCCCACCTCACATCCCCCTCAGGGTCGGTGCTTCGATCTCGACGACGAATGTGTCGTCGCCGCGGTGTGCAGTACACCCACCGCCCAGTGCAGCCATCCGACGTCGCATGTTCTCGACCCCGAGCCCGTTCCCGCGCGAGGGCTCCTCATCCGTGTCGAGAACGTTCTCGATCCGCACCAGAAGCGTCTCGCCCGGCGAGAACGGCCGGCGGATCCCGAATGCGATGGACACCTCGACCCCGGGGCGGTTGTGTCGAACGATATTGGTGATCGCCTCCTGAATCGTGCGGATCACCGCTGCTCGGCTTCGCGACGACAGCCTGGCGTCGATAGCGTCGACATCTGTGTGGGCGGGCAGCGTGCACCGCAGCGCAAGGCCGAGATGACGGGCGCGTGTGAGCAGGTCACCGATCGATGCGACGTCGTGTGAGCGGTCGTCGTCACCGTTCTGGGACAACTCTCCCAGCGTCCGCCGGAGATCGATGAGAGAGTTCCGGGACAGTTCGGAGATCACCCGGAGGGCATCTGCCGCGCGGTCGGGGTGTGTGGCCGACGTCGCCTCCGCTGTTGCAGCTTTCGCCCGGATCGCGGTGAGCGTGTGGCCCAGCCCGTCGTGGAGCTCCGCGGCGATGCGCTGCCGCTCGGACAGTTGCGCGAACCGGACGTCGTGATCACGTTCTCGATCGCGCGCCTGCCTCTGGATGCGGCGCCGACTCGCCCACAGGTAGCACCCCGCGATGATCCCGACGTGCGCCCCGATGGACCAGCCTTTGCTCGCGGTGATGGCGACCGCTGGGCTCAACGGGCTCGCGGCGGCGGCGGTCGCGGTCGCCGCCCACCCCGGCCACCGACTCGGGGCCCAGGTAGTCACCGCGCAGATGGTCAGCGGCACGCACACGATCAGCGGGAACACACCCAGTGCCGTGCCCGAACCGCTGAGCACGAGGACGGCGAAGGCGAGGTAGGTGACGGCGAAGGACGTCAGCAGGTGGGTGCGTCGGAACGCAACCGCAGCCGCGACGACGGTGTAGACGACGGAGGCGACGACCGCGTGCGGGTGCGATCCGGAGACGATGGTCGCGTACCAGGCGACCAGGACAAGGGGAAGTGCGCACGCACACAGCACTGCGTCCCACACGGGGACCGAACGCGCGAGTGTCGGCAGCACCTCAGGACCCTGTCATCGCTTCCACTTCCACTGCGGAAGTATTGCAGGTGGCCTCCTCATCGGTCGGCGGCCCGGCGCCGCCGCGGACCGGTCGTCACCGGCGACGGACCGAGTACAGGCGGCGTGCGGCGACGGTCGAAGTAACTGCCGCAACCGCCAGTGACGCGGGCACCAGCACAGCGAGGTCGGCATCGAGTGGGTGCGCAGCCCACGCGAACGGATTGACCGTGCCCACCGACGAATACAGATCGGTGCCCCCCACGAGCGCACCGAAGATCACCCCGATCACGCCGAACGCGCACGCTGCGATCGTCCCGAGCAGCACGGCCGCCAGGGCCGTGAGACCCACGAGCACCGAGCCGACCACCGCGAAGACGATCACCTGCCTCGACGCCTCTCCGACGGACTCACCGCCAAAGGCCAAGATGGCCCCGACGGCCACAGCGATCACAACAACGACGAGGTGCATCAGGACCATCAAACGCATCCCGATCACCTCGGGGACCGGCGGCCGACAGGCCACGGCACGCGCCGCCACACGAACGCGTGCAACCCACAGTGCGGACAACACAGTGCACCCCATCGGCAACACCAGGAGACCGAAGATCTCGGCCGAGTCGGAGACCGGCCGCCACCGCAGGGTCAGCGCGGTGAACGCCACCGCCAGCACAGCGAGCAGTGGGATGGTCCAACCACTCACCATCGACAGCACAGCACCGGTGGTGCCACCGACGCGGCGCCGTACCGCACGAGTCGGGATTGTCGTGTGGCGCGACTCCGGCCGTTCGCGACCGCGCCGCCCGGTGGCCGCGAACGGCCCCGCGACGACGAGCAGGACCACGGCGAGCACGATCGATCCGACGAACGGGACCGGTCCGGCCGGCAGCGGGTCACCGGCGAGCGACGTACCGTTGGTGTGAGTGCCGATCACCCCGAGGACCGAACGCAGCATCCAGGTCGGCGGGATCAGGAACCACCGATCGGACTCCGATGCCGCCACCCCGATCACGACGGTGCCCACTCCGACGACAGCGGTTCCCACCACCGGCGCGAACGTGCTGACGAAGGACAGTGCCACGCAGAACCACAGGTAGGACACCGACAGCGAGAGGGCGACCGTCAGCGCCGTCGACACCGACGCGCCGTCGACCGCGACGCTGCTCACACCGAACCAGACGCCGATGGCGCTGGCGTGCAACAGGGTCGAGAACACCACCGCCATCAGCGACCGCCCCACCAGGCGGTGCCGGGGCCCGATGTTGCGCAGGTCGATTCCGCCGCTGCGATCGGTGCGCTCGATGTGCGCGAGGTAGCCGACCGTCAGCGCGACGAACAACGGTCCTGCCGCCACCACCCACAGGTTCAGAAAAGCAAGTGCGTCCTGCCACAGGTGCTCACCGGTGGTGAACTGCAATCCGCACGTGGCAACCATGAAGACCATCCCGGCGATCAGCATCCGCAGCAGCGGTGATCGCAGCCAGATACGCAGTGACGCCACCAGATAGGACGACAGGGCTACCTCGCGCGAGCCGACTGTAGTCACGACGCCTGCGCCCGCTCGTCGTCGTCGAACAGCGAGAAGTAGGCCCGCTCGACGTCACCGTCGGGCGCACACTGAGCCACGGTGCCCTCGAACCGGGTACGCCCGGCGACGACAACGCCGATGTCGTCTGCGGTCTCGGCGACCTCGGTGAGCAGGTGACTGCTGAAGAGCACGGTCGAACCCGAATCGGCGAGCGTTCGCATGAGTTGGCGCATGAACCGGATACCGCCAGGGTCGAGTCCGTTCTGAGGTTCGTCCAGGATCACAAGTTCGGGACTGCCGACCAATGCGATCGCCGTGGCCAACCGACTGCGCATACCGGTCGAGTACTTGCTCACCCGACGACTTGCCGCATCGCTCAGCCCCACCATCTCGACAACGGAGTCCACCTCGGCGTCACCGAGCCCGAGCAGGTCCGCATGGACCTTCACATTCGCGCGCCCCGACAGGTGCCCGTAGAGCGCCGGGCCGTTGATCGACGCCCCGATACGACCCAGACAGTCTCGGCTCCAAGGCTTGCCGAACATCTCGATGGACCCACCGGATGGCGTGAACAACCCCATGATCATCGACAGCGTGGTCGACTTCCCCGACCCGTTCGGGCCGAGCAGCCCGTACACGGTCCCCGCCCGCACGTGCATCGACACGTCGCACACCGCCTCGGTCCGCCCGAAACGCTTCTGAACATGTTCCAAAGCGATGACATTCATACCAAGCATGGTGCGCGCCCACGTCGGCTTCAACATCCTCCTACGGGAGGACTTCACCCGGCACGGACATTCCCTCGGTACGTGATTCTTCCCGTGGAATGAAGTGAACGAACACCGGACCACTTCCCGACCGAGCAGGCGGCCCTGACGTGTCGGTACCTCGCCACCACTGCTCTGGACCCACGGGGAAAGACAGGGCATCTCGCAACCCTCGACCGGTTGGTCAGTGTGGGTGCACGTCGCAGCGTACGCGCCTGGTGTCAGGTTGCCGAGCGACGAATAGCAGTGCCCGAGGTTGTGGTAGCCCTTGAAGTCGCCGGCTACCACGCGCGCTTCGAACAGGCTCGTCCAGGGGTTCGGTTCAGGAACTCCTGACGTCACCGGGCGCGAAGGTCGAATCGCCGCGCCTCGATGAGCTGCTTGGAACCCACCTCGTGCCCGCTGGAATTCTGCGTACAGACGACTTCGAGGCCTTCTTCAACGCCCGTCGCGAGAGCCTGTGCAAGCTCGTCGAAGCCTCCATCGGCAAGAACGTCCAGCGTGACGTCGACCAAGGTCTTGCAGAGGAGGACTCGGCTCACTTCGAACCTGACGAGCTCGAAGACGATGCGGTCGCGGAGAACGATTGACATGAGACCGACCTGCTCGGCGCTCACCGCTGTCAGCGACGGGTCCCGAAGTGGCGCGTGCCTCTCCTGTTCGCACCGCCAAGAGAGAACAATCAACGCGCCACGCCTACACGCCTGCCGCCACCGTCATGGCCGGGCAGCCGAGGGGTCGTTCGACGACGCCCGGGACCACCTTGATTGCTGCGACAGGGTGCTCGTTGGCGCTGGGCGACGACGCACACAGGGATCTCGTCCGCGGAACGCTCGGCGCGGTGGACGAGGCGTTGCAGATCGGGGTCGGTCGGATCGCGCCGAGCATCGCTAAGCATTGGACCGCATGCCTAAGACGAGCTCTCGGCTGGCCGTCCCGCGCGATTGCAGTTAAGCGTGAGTACCGATGCTTAAGGCCTGGATATAGCCGATCCGCGGCGGTAGGCTTCGTTAAGTCTGCTCACGCAAGCATTGGAACTCCATTGGCATCACCTCGAAAGTCTCGCCGCACGCAAACCAGTCGACTGGCCAGGTCCTTCACTGCTCGGCGGCACGACCTCGGCATGACTCAATCCGAGCTGGCGCTTCTGGCCGGTGTCGGCCGGTCGACGGTGCAGGCCATCGAGGGCGGCAAGGAGACATCTCAGTTGGACGGGGTCCGCGCCGTTGCGGACGCCTTGGGATGCGAGCTGTCACTGGTCACGCGGGCAGGAACCGTCGTCGAACCGGATGACCAGTGAGCCCGCCTACCGATCTACGCACCGTCGATGTGGCCGACGTCTACAAGGGCGACATTCGCGCCGGGGCGCTGATCAGATCGGGCGACGAGGTGCGTTTCCGGTATGCGGACGACTACCTGAGTAGACCCGATGCTCGAGCCGTTGCGTGGTCCATCCCGATCACGGACGACGACACCGCCGCGGGCGCAGGCAGCGTGCCGCCGTTCTTCGCAGGTTTGTTGCCCGAGGGGGTCAGGCTGTCCGGCGTAGTGGCCGGCATGAAGACGTCCGAGGACGACCATTTCACCATTCTCCTGGGGGTCGGATCGGACACGATCGGCGACGTGCGAGTGGTGCCAGAGGGTGTCGAACCTCATGCCCCGACGCCGACCTTCGACCCGGACGTGGCGACACCGGATCTACGGAGCCTGTTCGACACTGTGGCCGGGCCACAATCGATCACCATCGACGCGGCGCGAGCACATTCTCGACGACACCGGCACCCAACTGCTGTTCCGCCTCGTCGCCGGCGCCTACGAACGCCGCAGCCTGGCGATCGGATCACACTGGCCGTTCGAACAATGGGGCCGCTTCCTCCCCGAACACACCACCGCCGCCTCGATCCTCGACCGGTTGCTCCACCACGCCACCATCGTCGTCACCGGCGGCGAGTCCTACCGCATGAAAGACGCCCAACACCGAAAGGACCGCCCCTCACTCACCGAAACCTCACGCGGGGCCGGGGACTTTCACCTGGCCACCACCGGGGACATCAACATGGCCATTGACACGGGGTGCGGGGCGTCGGGGCGGTTGCGTGATCATGCTGATCGTGAGGTCGCTGACCTTCCGATCGTGGGTCATCCGACCCGGCTAGACCTGCAGGTTCCGCGCTACACCTGCACCACCGACAGTTGTGCGACGTCGGTGTTCCGGGCTGACATCTCTGCGATCGTGGCACCGAAATCGCAGGTGACCCGCCGCACCACCAGGTGGATCATGCGCGCGATGGTCCTGGACAAGATGAGCGTGACATCGGTTGCCAACGCGGTCGGGTTGGGGTGGAACACCGTCAACTCTCTCGCCACCACAGCGGCCCGTCAGATTATCGCTGCACCCGGGCATCTGGCGGGGGTGCGGGTCCTCGGGGTGGATGAACACAAGTGGAAACACGGTCGAGGCGAGGGTGACTCAGCATTCGTGACGGTGCTCGTCGATCTCACACCCGTCGTCGACGGTATCGGGCCGGCCCGGCTGATCGACATGGTCGCAGGACGATCGAAAGCCGCGGTGGCCGACTGGCTCGCCGCGCGGGATCAAGCATTCCGTGACCGCATCCGGGTAGTGACGATGGATGGGTTCACCGGCTACCACACCGCCACCGCCGAGTCTCTGGACAAGGCGGCCGCAGTGATGGATCCGTTCCATGTCGTGCACCTCGCGGCCGAGAAACTGACCCTGTGTCGTCAACGCATCCAACAGGACACGTGTGGGCACCGAGGCCGGGCCGGTGATCCGCTGTACCGGATTCGGCGGACCCTGCTCACCCGTACCGGACTGCTCACCGAGAAACAGGTCGCACGGCTGCGTGCGGGTCTCGACGCCCACGATGAGCACCTCGCCGTCGAGGTCACCCACGCGGTGTATCAGCAGCTGATCGCCGCCTACCACCACCCGAACAAAAGACACGGCAGAATCGCAATGTACAAGGCACTCAGACGAATCCGAGCCGGTCTACCCGCCGGGCTGCCCGAGCTGGCCCAACTCGGCCGATCGTTGTGGTCACGAAGGCGTGAGATCCTGGCCTACTTCGACACCGGCGCCTCCAACGGACCCGTCGAAGCGATCAAGGACCGTCTGGAACACCTGCGCGGCATCGCCCTGGGATTCCGCAATCTCAACCACTACATCTTGCGGTCCCTCAGCCACTCAGGCCAACTCGCCACACACCTCGATGCACTCTGAATCAAGAAGAGTCGGTTAAAGTCGAAGAGCCGCTCTATCACCGCCCGCATCTTGGCTAGATCGCAAAATATTTAACCTTCGGACGGAAAACAAATTGCCCTATCGATCGCCGTCGAAGCCAACCGCCACAGTAATTCGAGCCGAGTTGCTGGCTATATGTAGTGCGTTCGGCTGACTGCAGATCCCGTGGGCGCAGCCATACTCTTGACCCCGCACCAATCAGCGATCGATGAGAGAGGAGCAACAATGTGAACCACGAATGTCAGTCATGTGGAGTCGCCACGGCGAGCTAGGTCCGTTGTGCGAAGTATCCGGGCCCGGACCGTCAACGGCCTGGTGGTGATGTGTGCGGCCTTTGCCGTGTGCGGGCTGGCGCAGCCAGCTGTTGCAGAGGCGTACACGGTCCAAGGGCCTGCACAGCTCGGATGGGGGCGCGCCGCCGTCCTGTTCGACAGAAATGAAACGCAGAAGATCAGCTTTGGCATTGCGCCTGGTGGTTTACCCCCCAGCAATCCGGCCGCCGCCGCGTTCATGGCTGCGCGCATGGGAATCGCCGCCATTGCTGGCGTGTACTACCGTCAGGGGCTCTGTAGCGCATGGTTGTTTTCCGCGAGGCCCTGGGACAATCAAGGCTTTGTGTCGCGCCGCTGCTGAACTAAAGCCAACGGTACTAGCTTCTCACTGAACAGGTGGGGAGCTAGTACCGTAATTCCATTCGGGCGCTGGAGTTTGACTCAACAGTCGGTTGATGGCCAAATTGGTTCACGCCACCGATACCTTCGATAATTTTGCAGAGGTAACTCCTCTGCTTGGGTTCCGCAGTGGGGGAGTATGTGCGTAAACGGCGTGCCGAGAAATTTCCTGAGTTCTCATGCGTGGCTGTACGAACGTGCACGTCTGATAACTGAACGAGGCGCCGACCGCCGGTTCGCCCATTTCGGGTCCAGCCGACGTCCACTCGGGGAGGGTTGATCCCACTGACCCGCTGACGGGCCCTGGTGACTGCGTGGGCGGCTTTCGCGACGAGGTGGGAGTAGTCGAGCACCGGTATTGCTCTTGGCAGCAGGGCCGGGGCGCGGACCGCGATGGCGTACATCGCGGCTGTATCGATCACTATGGACTCGATGCCATGGCCGGACTCCTCGCTGCGGATAAGCAGCCAGTCTGTCACCGCGCGGCTCACCCCGACCACCCCTCACCCCCGCCCCACCTCTGCCACCACCTCCGCAAACCTCCCCGGCAATTCCTGGGGCGGATTGTGGCCGCAGTCGAAGTCGACCACCTTCATCAACCGCGGGAACGACGCGGAGTGCTCCACCCGCCCGTACAGCGCGGCGATGGTGTCCTCGGTGGGCTCGATCACGATGGTGGGCACCGTGATCACCGGCCGCCCCGCCAGCACCTCCTCGGTGGCCTCGTACGCCGGGTCACCCGCCACCAATCCGTAGCGGTGCCGATAGGAGTGCACCACCACGTCCACGAAATCGGGGTTGTCGAACGAGCCTGCGGTAGCGGCGAATTCGGAATCACCGAACCGCCACGTCGGCGACCACTGCGCCCACAACATCTGCGCGAACTCCGCCCGATACGCCGCCAACCCGGCCCGTCCCCGGTCGGAATGCAGGTAGTACTGGTACCAGTACCGCTTCTCCAGGTGCGGGGGCGCCGGCACCGCACCTGCCGCGGCGATGTCCTGGATCAGGTTCCCCGACACCGTCACCAACCCCGACACCAACTCCGGCCACACCGCCGCCACGATGCACGCCGCCCGGCCACCCCAGTCGTACCCGGCCAGCACCGGCCGGTCCAACCCCAGCGCGAGGATCAGCTCCCGCAGATCGTGCGCCAACGCCGCCTGCTGGCCGGAGCGCATCACCGACTGGTCGACGAACCGCGTCGGCCCGAAACCCCGCAGATACGGCACCACCACGTCGAACCCCGCCTCGGCGAGCAAGCGAGCGACGTCGTCATAACTGCGCGCGTCGTACGGAAAGCCGTGCAGCAGCACCACCGACCGCCCACCGGCCGGGCCGTACCGCTCCACCGCAACGTCCAGAACACCCGCGCGCACCATCACCACCCCATGATGGGGGTCCGCCGTCACAAACCCACTGCCTCCGCGGCGGTGTCGGTGTGTTGCCAGCGCCGCAGGTCCGCGCCCGGCGCCCACGTCGAGTGCGTCCCCGAAGAAATGCGCTCGGGCAGCCGCAGCGTGCACACCGGACCGGCCGTGATGTCGGCTGCATCGAAGACCTGGCAGAACGAGGCATCGGCACCCATGTCGGTGGTCAGCGTGATCAGGTAGCCGTCGTCCTCAGCCGTGCTGCCAACCCGCGGCGCCATCGAGGTCTCGCTCCCGAACACCCCGTCGGGGAACTGCACGCGCTGCTCGGCGCCGGTCACCATGTCGTGCCGCACCAGCCCGTCGAAGATGAACCAGCCCGGCTTACCCGTCGCGGCGTACGTGTAGCGGTGCGCGCGGGTGGCGTACTCGCCGTTGATCATTCCGAACTCGGTGATCGACTCGCTGAGCTGCTCCTCGCGCACCGCGCCCGTCACCAGGTTCAGCCGCCACCGGTGCAACCTGGTCTGCAGACGGTCGAGGGCGAGGAAGCGGAACGCGCGCTGCCACGCATCGCCCGTACCGTTGTCCAGCGGCTCCGGATCACCCTGGAAGAACCCGTCGAGAACGATCTCGTCGCCCTCCTCGTAGGCGTTGGCGAAGTGCAGGACGTACGTGGACTCCGCCTCGAACCACCGGATCGCCTCGGTGCCGCCGCGCCGCGGGATCACCGCGAACCGCGACGGCATGTCCCGATGCCACTGCGGCAGATGCACCGAACGCTGCAGCAACTCGGGGTTCCAGAACATCGGGAAATCGTTGAGCACCGCATAGTTCTCGGTGAAGGCCATATCGTGCGGCAGCCGCGGCCCCGGCAGCGGCACGTCCACGTAGTGGACCAGGGTGTTGGACGCATCGACCACCCCGTAGTGCATGTACGGGGCCTGCTTGCCGTAGTTGAAGAACAGCAACTCGTCGGTCCGCGGATCCACCTTCGGGTGCGCCGAGACACCCCAGTGCGCCGGGAACGCGCCCCGCCACTGCTCCTTGCCGAGGGTGCGGGCCGTCATCGGATCCACCCGATACAGGTCGCCGCACTGGTAGAAACTGGTCAACGCGGTACCGCGATGGACGATCACATCGGTGCTCGACGCATCCTTCATCGCCCGGCGAGCCCCCCACCCCTGCTCCGGCTCACTCAGCGACGGCTTCTCCGCCAACCCCGCCCACAGGGCTCGGCCCGCCACCTGCTCGGCGAGCAGCCCATCGGTGCGGACGAACCTGTTGCGGTAGAACGTGTGTCCGTCACGGAAGCCCACCACGTGCACCATGCCGTCGCCGTCGAACGGGTGGTAGATGCGCATCGACGGGTGCACCGGGTTCTCGGTGTTGCGCAGGTACACCCCGTCCAGATCGGTGGGCACCTCCCCGGCCACCACCTCGAGGTCGTCGGCGTCCCACTCGGTGGACTGCGGGCGCCACGGCCCGGTGCGATACGGGTGATCGTCGTTCTCCGGCAGCGTCGAGAGCATGCGCCCCACCACGTCGACATCCATCGCCTTCTCCTACTCGACTGCTGTGACCACGAAACTCACTGCGGTGGCGGTACTTCCACCGATGTTGAGGGTGGCGAAGGTGCGCGCACCCTCCACCTGGTATCCACCGGCCGCACCCGAGACCTGCTTGGCGGCATCGAGAACCATCCGCACCCCCGTCGCACCCACCGGATGACCACCGCCGATCAGCCCACCGCTCGGATTGATCGGCAACACCCCACCGGCGGCGATGTCGCCGTTGTCGATGGCCTTCCACGACTGGCCCGGCTCGGTCAGACCACAGTGGTCGATGGCCAGGTACTCGCTGGGCGTGAAGCAGTCGTGCGTCTCGAGCCCGTCCAACTCGGCCGGGCCCACACCGGCGCGGGCGAAGGCATCGGCGAACACCGAACGCACGTGCGGCATCACGTACGGGTTGTCGGCGTCGCGGCGCAGCTTCTGCTCGAGCCCCAGGCCCACGGTCGTGTGCCCCCACCCGGACACCCGGGCCACCGGCCGGGCCCGCGGATGCGCGCGCAGGTACGCATCCCCGACCAGCACCAGCCCGGCACCGCCGTCGGTGATCTGGGAGCAGTCCGAGCGCCGCACACGACCGTGGACCACCGGATCCGCCGCTGCGTCACCGGCCTCGGGGAGGGTCCAGGAGCGGGTCTGCGCACGGGGGTTGCGGCGCGCATTGGCCCGGTTGAGCGAGGAGATCGCACGCAGATAGCGATCGTCGAGGCCGTAGCGGGCGTCGTACTCCTCGGCGATGCGGTCGAACATCATCGGCCACACGTACGGCACCTCGGTGCCCTCGCGTCCCACCCACGCCGCGGCGCCGAGGTGGCGTGCGGCGTCGTCACCGGAGACGGTCTTCTCCAACTCGACGCCCAGCACCAGCGCGCAGTCGTAGTTGCCCGCCCGGAGATCGGCCATCGCGGCGAGCACCGCAGTGCTGCCCGACGCGCACGCCGCCTCGTGACGCGACGCCGGCACCCCCCACAGCGACTGGTGCACCGTGGCCGGCATGGCACCCAGATGCCCCTGACCGGTGAACAATTGGCCGAACGCGTTGGCAACATGGATCACCTCGACCGAACCACCGCCGATACCCGCCGCGTCCAGGGTGCCCTGAACAACCTCCGCGCACAGGTCCGAGACGTCGAGCCCCTCACGGGTGAGGTTGCGCGCGAAATCGCTCTGGTAGCCGCCGAGCACCCACACATCGGTCACCGGCACCCGCACCTCCCCGCGTCCCTACCCGCAGGCTAGGCGATCACCGCGAATCGAGTGCAGTAATCCGTGTACAGCACGGATTACTGCACTCGAATCCCCGCAGAACGCCGAAACCCGGCCCCACCGAAGTGGAGCCGGGTTTCGAAACGTGCGGGGGTAGGACTCAGAAGTCCATGCCACCCATGCCACCGGTCGGGTCGCCCGCAGGTGCGGCGGCCTTCTCCGGCTTGTCGGCGACAACGGCCTCGGTGGTCAGGAACAGAGCCGCGATCGACGCTGCGTTCTGCAGGGCCGAGCGGGTGACCTTGACCGGGTCGTTGATACCGGCGGCGAGCAGGTCCTCGTACTCGTTGGTGGCGGCGTTGAGGCCGTGACCGGCGGGCAGGTTGGCCACCTTGTCGGCCACCACACCGGGCTCGAGGCCGGCGTTGAGGGCGATCTGCTTCAGCGGAGCCGAGAGCGCGACGCGCACGATGTTCGCGCCCGTGGCCTCGTCACCGGTGAGCTCGAGCTTGTCCAGCGCGGGCACGGACTGCAGCAGGGCCACGCCACCACCGGCGACGATGCCCTCCTCGACGGCAGCCTTGGCGTTGCGCACGGCATCCTCGATGCGGTGCTTGCGCTCCTTGAGCTCGACCTCGGTGGCCGCGCCCGCCTTGATGACGGCGACGCCACCGGCCAGCTTGGCCAGACGCTCCTGCAGCTTCTCGCGGTCGTAGTCCGAATCGGAGTTCTCGATCTCCGAGCGGATCTGCGCGACGCGACCGGCAATGGCATCGGCGTCGCCGGCACCCTCGACGATGGTGGTCTCGTCCTTGGTGATGACGACCTTGCGTGCCTGGCCGAGCAGCTCGAGGCCGGCGGTCTCGAGGGAGAGACCGACCTCTTCGCTGATGACCTCGCCACCGGTGAGGATGGCGATGTCGGCGAGCTGCGCCTTGCGGCGGTCACCGAAGCCGGGGGCCTTGACGGCAACCGACTTGAAGGTGCCACGAATCTTGTTGACCACCAGGGTGGACAGGGCCTCGCCCTCGACGTCCTCGGCGATGATCAGCAGCGGCTTGCCGGCCTGGATGACCTTCTCGAGCAAGGGCAGCAGGTCCTTGACGGTGGAGACCTTGCCGCTGACCAGCAGCACGTAGGCGTCCTCGAGCACGGCTTCCTGACGCTCGGCGTCGGTGACGAAGTAGCCCGAGATGTAGCCCTTGTCGAAGCGCATGCCCTCGGTGAGCTCGAGCTGCAGGCCGAAGGTGTTGGACTCCTCGACCGTGATCACGCCCTCCTTGCCGACCTTGTCCATGGCCTCGGCGATGAGCTCACCGATGGACGGGTCACCGGCGGAGATGCCGGCGGTGGCAGCGATCTGCTCCTTGGTGTCGATCTCCTTGGCGGAGTCGAGCAGCGACGCGGTGACGGCCTCGACGGCCTTCTCGATGCCGCGCTTGAGGCCGAGGGGGTTCGCGCCGGCGGCGACGTTGCGCAGACCTTCACGCACGAGCGCCTGGGCGAGGACGGTGGCGGTGGTGGTTCCGTCGCCGGCGACGTCGTCGGTCTTCTTGGCGACTTCCTTGACCAGCTCGGCGCCGATCTTCTCGTAGGGGTCGTCCAGCTCGATCTCTTTGGCGATGGACACACCATCGTTGGTGATCGTGGGGGCGCCCCACTTCTTCTCCAGTACGACGTTGCGGCCCTTGGGGCCCAACGTCACCTTGACTGCGTCGGCGAGGGCGTTGAGGCCTCGCTCGAGGCCGCGGCGGGCCTCTTCGTCGAACGCGATGATCTTGGCCATTGCGAAGTGATCCTCCGGTTTGGGGGTGACACATACGAAACCGGCCGAGTTCGGTGCCCGCGACGGACGACCAGGGGTGTCGATGGATCCCTGATCTCACCGTCCCGACCTGGCACTCACGGATCGCGAGTGCCAACTGAAAAATTAGCACTCACCCACCGAGAGTGCAAGGAAGATCAGATGCGGGGCAGCCCCAACAGCACCGGAGTGTCCGCGACGGAGTCCACCACGTGCATCGGCTGCAGGGCGTACTGGTCGCGGCCGTGCCGGTCGAGGGTGTCCTGACGGAACTTGCCCGTGCGCACCAGCACCCCGGTCATGCCCACCACCTGCGCGGCGAGCACGTCGTTGTGCAGGTCGTCGCCGACCATCAGCACGTTCTCCGGGTCCAGGCCCATCCGCTCGGCCGCCATCTGGAACCCCAGCGGAGCGGGCTTGCCGACGGCGACCGCCCGCCGCCCGGACGCCGCCTCCATCCCCAGCAGGTACATGCCGGTGTCGATGCGCACCCCCTGCACAGTGGACCACGTGAGGCTGCGGTGCATGGCCACCACGGGCACCCCGACGCTCATCGCCTCGTACGCCCGACTGAGCGCATCGTGGGTGAACTCCGGCCCGGCGCCGCCGAGCACCACCACGTCGGGATCGTCGTCGACGGTGACGATGCCGGGCAGATCCGCTCCGAGGTCACCGCTGTTGAGGAGCAGACACCGCGCGCCGGGGTACACCGAGTTCAGGTGATCGGCGGTGAGCGTGGCCGCGGTGATGATCTCGTCGGCATGCACCTCGACGCCGTGCTCGCGCAGCGCGGCCGCGATCTGCGCGCGCGTCTTGGACGTGGTGTTGGTCAAGAACGCGCACGCAATGTCGTTCTCGCGCAACGCCCGAATGGTTTCCGCGGCTCCGGGGATCGGATTCCAGCTGGTCACCAGGACGCCGTCGATATCGAACAGCACACCGGCCAGGGAACTCATAGCAGCAGGGTAGTGGCGCGCCCGGCGCGGCGCCGGGTGAGCGTCAGCTACCGAAGATGCAGGCGGCGCCCGTGCTCAGGTTGATCGCGAAGGAGTTGATGCCCGCGCAGTCCACCCCCGCGCCCCGAGCGGTGGCGCCCCCACCGAAGCCGGCGAGAGCGATCACCAGGTTGCCGCCCGTGGCCTCGGCGCGGGCGATGCCGCCACCGAGGGTGACCGCGTACGAGTTGCCGCCGCCGATCACCGCGCTGAGCGCCGTACCGAAGCCGGTGGCGAAGGAGGTGGCCAGCCCCGAATCCGCGACGGAGACAGCCGTTCCGCTCTCGCTGGCGTACGCACCCGCCGCGCCGGTGCCGGTGACCGTGGCGCCGCAGCTGGCGACGCCGTCGACCTTGATGTCGTTGGGAACCGCCGGGGAGGAACAGGTGACGGGTGCGGCCGACGCGGTGAACCCGCCCGCGAGCGCGCTGCCCGCTCCGAGTGCAGCGGCCGTGGCGGCCAGGACGACGACGCGGGTTGCACGGTGCGTACGAGAGGCGTTGAACCCGAAGAACTTCGGCACTGAGGAGCTCCTGTGGAGATAGCGCGGGCGGTGAGCACGCCGAGCCCTGCGAGCCCGACGCTTGCCGGAACAGTACCCCGCCGAAGCCCCAGGCACAGCGCCCCCGGGATACGTGTTCTCAGTGCCCCTGGAGAACGTGTTCTCAGCGCTCCCGGGATACGTGTTCTCAGCGGCGCTTGCGGCGACCCTTCGCAGGAGGCGCGGAGCCGCGGGAGCTGTTGGCCGTGCGCCCCCGAACCACGGCGAGGAAGTCGTCGGCGAACGTGCTGGCGTTCTCGCTCGGCCAGGCGAGGGCGATGCGGGTGGGTTCGGCATCGGTGACGGCCCGCGCGAGAAGATCCTTACGACTGTGCAGCCGGGCCAGGGACTGCGGCACGATCACCGGCCCCACCCCGGCCGCAACCATCTCGAGCTGCACCGGCACCGGCTCCCCGTCGCCCTGCAACCGCTCACCTGCCAGGTCGGCGAGGGTGAGGGTGTCGAACAGCGCCGCCGGATGATCCTTGGGCACCACCACCACCGGCTGCTCGGTCCACAGCGGTACCAGGTGGAGCCCGTCACGCTCGATGGGCAGGCGCACGAAACACATGTCCACCTGCTGCGTCTCGAGCGCTGCGCGCTGGACGTCCTGCTCCACCACGCTCACCTCGAGCGGCACCGACGGATACCGCTCGGCCCAGATGCGCGTCCACTTGCTCACCGTGACACCGGGAACGAACCCGATGCGCAGGAGCGGCGCGGCCGAAACCGGCTCGGCGGCGGCGGCCTGTTCGGCGATCGCCGCTCTCGCGCGGGTGAGCAGGTCGCGGCCCAGATCGGTGAGCTCGGTGGGCCCGTCGCCGGGCACGAACAGCGGGCCGCCCTCCTGCTCGGCCAGGGCGATCACCACCGCCGAGAGCCGTTGCCGCGCAACCCCGAGCGACCTGGCGGCGCGGGTGAAGCTCAGTTCCTCGGCCACCGCGACGTACCAGCGCAGGGCATCGAGGTCGGTCACACCGGCGAGCCTATCGGGCGGCCGGAGCGCAACGCCGGTCTACGCTGACCCCCGTGAGTTCGGATTTCTCGTCGCAGACCCTCAAGCCGCTCACCGCGGCGACCAAGCTCGGCATCTACCTCCCCGCCACCCCGGAGGAGTTCCGCACCGGCACGATCACGCAGGGTCAACTGCAGGAGCTGCGCGAGAATCCGCCGGCATGGCTGGTCGAGCTGCGCGAGAAGGGTCCGTTCCCGCGCGACGTCACCGCCCGGAAGCTCGGGATCTCCAACAAGGGACTCGAACGGGGCGGGGTGGGCGACGCGTTGACCGCGCAGCAGATCGACGAGCTCACCGCCGACCCGCCAGAGTGGCTGGTCACCGAGCGCGCAACCTTCGCCCGGGTGCAGCAGGAGAACGCGCGGATCGCCGAGGCTCGGCAGGCCAAGCGAGCCGCGTCGAATCGGCCGCCGAAGAACCGCTGAGCCGGACCGCGACAACCGTCAGACGGCGGCGACGCTCCGGCTCCCGCGCGAGGCGAGAGCAGCGCCGGCGCGACGCAGCGTGAGCTCGTCCGCACCCTCGAGCAGGATCGCGATCAGATCGTGCGGGCGCTCACGCCACAGCAGTGCGAGCCCGTCGACCTCGGACGCGGTGAACATGCCCGTCTGCGCGAGGTCGGTGATCCAGGCGTCGACATCGAGGTCGACCAGGGTGTGCACGGCGAATTCCTCGATGCCGTCGGGAACGAACTCGTCGCAGAAAATAGCGCGGGCCAATTCCACATGACCGTCGTTGACTGCAGACATGGACACCGTCCGGGGTGGTGAGGGTGGAAGAACAGGAAAGAAACTTCGAGTTCACAAAATCGCGTCGGAACCGAACTGTACTCCACCGACACCACCCGCAGCAGGATCAGCGGGCCTTGACCAGCACCCGCACCGCCAGCTCGGCCCCGTCGACCACCGCCGCGGTCTCGGTGCGCACTCGCGAGAGCTCGGTCATCACCGTTTCGAGGTTGGCGCCCGACTCCGTGGTGGCGGTCAGGGTGAGCACCTTGGTGCCCCGCTCGTGCGTGGTCCGCGATTTCACCGATCGAATGCCGTCGATCTCCCCGGCCCGGGTTGCCGCGCGCGTGGCGACGGCATCGACGTCGAGCAGCAGGTGTCCGGCCGTGCGGTCCGACCCGGCGGGGTCGAGCGCGACGGTCACCTGACCGCTCGGCGGCAGTTGGGCGACGAGCAACCACACGGCCAGCAGGGCGAGCACGACTCCACCGCCGCCGAGGGCGTACGGCCACCACGATTGGCCGGTGGCGTCGATGATCGGGCTGGTCTCGAACACACCGACGTTCGACGGCAGTCGACCCTGCTGCCAGGCCACCAGCGCTACGCCGCCGGCCACGAGTGCCAGCCCGACGAGCCCGGTGATCAGCCGGTCGAACACAGAAACTCCGCGCTTCACGACCTTCCTCCCAACGACTTGATCGACACGTTCGGCGCCAGCGGCGGATCGAGCACCGAGAGCTGACGCGAGACTGCCTGCCGGAGAACAGGATCGAGGTTCCCGGCATCGATCGACGGCGGTGCCTGCACGGTGACGGTGGCCGACTTCGCGCGAACCTTGGTGCGCACCCGCGGCGACTGCGCCGCCTGCCCGTCGCCCCCGGTGATCGGGGTCGCGGACTCCACGACGGCGGAGGCGGTGGACTGCACCGAGCGCCCGATGCCGACCTTGCTCACCCACACGTCGTCGAAGAGGGTGGGCCGGTACAGCTTCGCGCGGGGCTTGAGGGCGAGCAGCACCACGATCAGACCGACCACCGCCACCGCGATACCGATGGGCACGAGGGCCGGCCGCGGTCCCTGGCCGTCGAGGCGTTCGAGAACCCACCCGATCCAGGGTGAGCCCGCGATCGCGTTGCCGTAGACCAGCGCGTCACGCACCGCGACCACAGCGCCGGCCAGGAGCACCAGCGCCAGTGCGACAGCGGTGGGGGCGGCAGCGGGCCGCTCCCGTGGACGCCGCGAGGTGACCAGGGAGCCCACCGCGGAGGGATCGACCACGGCGCGACCGAGTGTGGGCTCGGTGAGAGCGGTCTTGCCTGCGGCGTCGGAGCCGGCTGTGGGGGCCTGCACGCTCGTGACGTACACGACCACCGAATCGGCGGGCGTACCGGAATCGGCGAGGTTCCTGCCGATGTTCTCCTGGGTCGCGGCGGCCACCCGACCGGCCGACAGTGGCCACACGGTGGCGATGTCGGCGCGAGCTTCGACCTTGCCGGCGCGATTGGACACGTGCACCCGCGAGGCGGAGCGGCGGGTGAGGCCGGTCGAGACCGTGGACACCCCGGCCGTGGTGGTCATGGCTCGGTCGGCGATGCGTTCGTAGACGCGGTCGCGCACGGTGAGCGCGCCGCGTTCGGCGGCGTCGTCCGGGGCGGGCGGGAGGTCGATGACGTCAGCCACGGCGTCGTCCCCGTACCAACGACGCCACGTCGACGTCACCGTCGCGGTAGGCGCCGGCCAGGTAGCCGATCGCGCCGAGAACGATGGCGACGAGGAACCCGGTGAAACCGCCCGCGGCGACGGCGATGGCGATCAGGAGGCCGGCCAGCAGGCCGACGGTGGATGAGCGCATGGTGTGCTCCCTTCGAGTGGGACGACTTGTGGTCGTCGAGTTTGGGGTCGGTGGGTATTGGGGTTGGTGGGAATTGAGGTCGGTGGTGGATCTGCGGATCGTCAGATGTCGATGTAGGTGCGGCGGGTGGGCAGGTGGCGTAGTGCTGCGCGAATCTCCTTGATCAGCGCTCGCATCGGCCCGCCGGCCACGAAGACGGTCGGTGGACCGGGGTCGATGTCGAGACTGCGCTCGCCGCCACCGAACCTGAGTTCGATGGCGGCGAGTTCGCGCCGCAGCGTCGCTGCGTCCCCACCGACGTCCGGATGGTGTTGCCGGATCGCCCGTCGGCGGGCTGCGCGATACCCGGGATCGGTCATCGGTGCCTCACACGCTCACGATGTCCTCGACGAACACGTGTACGGTGCCACCGCTGATCGTGGCGGCGACGCTGCGGACCTCGTCGGCCACCTCGCGAACGTCGGCACCCGACTGCACCGTCACGTGCACCTCGGTGCCCTCCGGGCGCTCGACGATGCCGGCCACCCGTCGGCCCGGCAGGTACGTCCCCACCTCGCCGAACACACCGGCATTGAGCGCGGCCACGCCCTCGACCGCGAGAACGGCCTGCTCGAGCGCGTCGAGCTGCTCCTCGTTCATCGCACGCGGGGGGCCGGGGCCGCCTCGGCCTGCTCCGACTCGTCGGACTCGCCGTCGAGGTGCACGTCGTGGACGGTGATGTTGACCTCCGTGACCTCGAGGCCGGTCATGCCCTCCACCGAGCGGATCACGCTGCGACGGATGGCGGCGGCCACGTCCGCGAGGGAGACGCCGTACTCGGTGACGATGCCGATGTCGATGGCGGTCTGCCGCTCGCCCACCTCGACGCCGATGCCCTGCGAGTGGTTGACCCGTCCGCCGGGGATGCGCTCGATGAGCGCGCCGATCGCACGCGTGGTGCTGCCGCCGAGCCCGTACACACCCGGCACGTCGCGGGTGGCGATCCCGGCGATCTTCGACACCACGACGTCGGCGATGACGGTCTTGCCGTGGGAGTCTGCGAGCGCGCTGTCGGACTTGGTGAGCGTGGACGAGGCGGGAGCGGTCATCGGGAACTTCCTTCCGTCGAGCACGCCCGATGCGGCGTGCGCTGTTCGGAAATTGAGTCGACCGATCCGAGGGAAATCACACGCCGGCGTGATCCGCGTCACAATACGGTTGGGCGTACGGGCCCGCAGCCGACTACGGTCACATGATGGCGATCGTGGCGGCCGAGGAGCGTGACCCGTCGACGGATGTGAGCGACGAACGGCTCGCAGCGTCCGCGGCCATGGGCAATCGGGCCGCGTTCCACACCATCGTGGTCCGTCACGGTCCCGCGATGTACCGGTACGCGCTGAACATGCTCTCCGATCACGGCGCGGCGGAGGAGGCGGTGCAGGACGCGTTCGTCGCCGCGTGGAAAGGCCTGAGCTCGTTCCGCTCCGACGCCAAACTGCGCACCTGGCTGTTCGGCATCACCGCGCACAAGGCGATCGATGCCCGGCGCAAGCGGATCCCGCGCCCCGCCGAGGACTGGGTGTTCGACTCCGTCGTCGCCGATCCGTCCACCGATCCCCAGGTACAGGCCTCGAGCGGCGACTTCCTGCGGGACCTGCGCGCCGCACTGGCCACCCTGCCCGAGCGTCAACGCGCGTCGTGGCTGCTGCGCGAGGTCGAGGGCATGTCGCACGTGGAGATCGGGCGGATCCTGAACATGACCCCGGGCGCCGTGCGCGGGCAGGTGGGCCGCGCCCGCACCACACTGGCCGAGAGGATGTCGACATGGCGATGACCGACGATTCGCTCGACAAGAGCACCCCCGACGGGGATCGGCTGCTCGCGCGCGCGGCGCAGGAACTGCGGGAGGAGCAGCTGCCGTCGTGGATGGAGGTGATCGAGAAGATCGCCACCGCGCTGCGGACCACCGCCATGCGCACCACACCGGTGTACGCCACCTTCCCCACCGCCGGGGACTCCGACGACACCCTGCGTGTGAGCGACCACGTCGTGGCCCTGGCCGTGGCCGCAGCCGTCGACGAGCAGGGCGCGGTCGCCGAGAAGGTCGAGGTGATCGTCGAGGACGGCCACTACGCCGGACTGACGCTGAACGTCGCCGTCGACTACGGGGTGGGGATCTCCGCGCTCAGCGACACCCTGCGCTCCGTCGCCGCCCGCACGGTTGCCGCGACCCTCGGCATCGACGTCGCCGACGACAGCGTCACCATCGCCATCACGGACGTCATCGTCCCCGGGCAGTAGCGCTCGGGCCGGGCGGGACGCAGTAGGCTCGGCCATCCCCCGTCTCCCCCCACCCAGGAGTCACCGTGCCCGCTTCCCTGGCCGCCAGCATCGACATCGACGCCCCGCCGAGCGCGGTGTGGTCCGTGGTCTCCGACCTCACCCGCATGAAGGAGTGGTCGCCGCAGTGTGTGGCGATGAAGCCGCTGCGCGGGAGCATCCAGCGCGGCACCCGCACCATCAACCTCAACCGCCGTGGGCTGCTGTTCTGGCCCACCACCGCCACGGTCACCGAGTTCGAACCCGAACGCGCCGTGGCGTTCCGGATCACCGAGAACAAGACGGTGTGGTCGTTCACCCTCGAGCCCACCGCCACGGGCACCCGGCTGACCCAGCGTCGCGACTCCCCGAACGGGGGGTCGGCAGTGTCGAGCCTCGCGGTGAAGACCGTGATGGGCGGAACCGAGAACTTCGACGCCGAACTCACCGCCGGCATGCAGCAGACCCTCGAACGCATCAAGGCCGCCGTCGAGAAGGCCGGTACTGGGAAGTCCTCGTATTCTTGACCTCATGAGCATCCGAGCAGCGCGGCGTCCAGCAGACAGACGTCGCGTGGTGCTGCCCGTCGTGGCACTGGCCACGGTCGTCGCCCTCCTCGGCGGTTGCTCGTCGACACCTCCGCCGTCGGTCGAGCCCGACGCCGGCGCCACCTCCGCCTCCGCGATGCCCACTCCCGTCGACCCTGGCTCACCCGCGGTGCGGATCACCGAGCTGGCATCCGGGCTCAACCGGCCGTGGGACGCCGTGCGCGCACCGGACGGCACGGTGCTCACCGGCGAGCGCACCGGACGGTTCGTGGCGATCCTGCCCGACGGGCGCACCATCGACATGGAAGCCGACATCACCGGTTTCTTCTCCAGCGGTGAGACCGGGCTGATGGGCATCGCCCTCGATCCGGGGTTCGCCGAGAACCGCATCCTCTACACCTGTGAGGGGCACCGCGACGCCACCACCACCGACATCCAGGTACGCGAGTGGATTGCCGCCGAGGACTGGACACGGCTGGTGCCCGAGCGTGTGGTGATCGGCGGATTCCCCGTCAGCACCGGCCGGCACGGGGGGTGCCGAATCCTGGCCCAGCCCGACGGGACGCTGCTGATCGGGACCGGCGACGCCGCCCGTCCCACCGTTCCACAGGATCCGAACTCGCTGGGCGGCAAGGTTCTTCGCGTCGTCGCGGCAACCGGGCAACCACCGGCGGACAACCCGTTCCCCGGCTCGCCCGTCTACACCCTCGGCCACCGCAACGTGCAGGGGCTCGCGGCACGACCCGGCACCGATCAGGTGTTCTCGGTGGAGCAGGGCAGTTCCCGCGACGACGAGGTGAACCTGCTGCGACCGGGCGCGAACTACGGGTGGAAGCCCGACCGCAGCGGCACCGGATACGACGAGTCCGTCGCGATGACCGACCCCGTGCGAGTGCCCGGCGCTGTACCGGCGGTGTGGAGTTCGGGCCCGCAGACCATCGCGACCGCGAGCGGCACGTTCCTCACCGGCGACCGCTGGGGCGCCTGGAACGGCGCACTGGCACTGGGCGTGCAGAAGGGCAAGCAGGTGCTGCTGCTGGGACTCTCCGACGACGGCACCGAGGTGCTCCGCCAGACGCGCATCGACGCCCTCAGCGGGCCGTACGGTCGCATCCGCACCGTCAACGCCCAACCCGACGGGACCCTGCTGGTCACCACCGACAACGGCGGCAACGACAAGGTGCTGCTGGTCTCGCCCGAGTGAGCGAACGCGGCGCACTGACGTAACCTGAGCGTGCCGGACCGACCTTCCCAGCGATCGAGGAGCCCGTGGCGCGCCGACCCGAACCGAGTGGCACACCCCCCCGTTCCGGAGTCCAGCACTTCGTGGAACTGGTCAAGTCCACCGTCCCACCGCTGCACCCCGCGGGCGCACCGTTCGTCGCCGCGCCCCTGCTGGTGTCGCTGCTGACTCGCAAGAGGCGCCTGATCAGCCGTCCCGCACTGGCGTTGGCCGGGTTCTCCGCGCTCTTCTTCCGCCATCCCTCGCGGGTGGCACCGACGCGCACCGGCGTCGTGGTCTCCCCCGCCGACGGCACCGTCGCACTCGTCGACACCGCTGTCCCGCCCGTCGAACTAGACCTGGGTATCGATCCGCTGCCGCGGGTGTCGATATTCCTGTCGGTGCTCGACGTGCACGTCCAGCGCACCCCGATCAGCGGCACCGTCACCGCCGTCGAGTACCGCAAGGGGCAGTTCCTCTCCGCCGATCTCGCCGACGCCAGCGAGGTCAACGAGCGCAACTCGATGCTCATCCACACCCCGAGCGGCCACGAGGTGGCCGTGGTGCAGATCGCCGGTCTGATCGCCCGCCGCATCGTCTGCGAAGCCTCCGTCGGCGACGATCTGACCATCGGCAGCACGTACGGCCTGATCCGCTTCGGCTCCCGCGTGGACACCTACTTCCCCGCCGGGTCGACACTGCTGCCCGTCGTGGGCCAGCGCGCGGTCGGCGGCGAGACCATCCTGGCCGAACTGCCGTGACCACCACCGAGCCCACCCGCGGCCGCATGCAGGCGGTGCGACTGCTGCCGAGCGCGGTGACGATCCTCGCGCTGTGCGGCGGACTGTCGGCGGTGAAGTTCGCCCTCGACGCCAACCTCGGTATCGCGCTGGCCATGATCGGCGCGGCGGCGATCCTCGACGCTCTCGACGGACGCATCGCCCGTCTGCTCGACGCCACCACCAAGATCGGCGCCGAACTGGACTCCCTCGCCGACGCCATCTCCTTCGGCGTCGCACCCGGGCTGGTGCTCTACGTGACGCTGCTCGAGGGCAGCCCCGGCGGCTGGATCATCACGCTGCTGTTCGTGGTGGCGACCGTGCTGCGACTGGCCCGCTTCAACACCCTCATCGACGACGACACCCGGCCGCCGTTCGCGGGCGAGTTCTTCGTCGGCGTCCCCGCCCCCGCCGCCGCCCTGATCGCGATGGCGCCGATCGCCGCGTTCGAGCAGTTCGGGTCGGGGTGGTGGTCGTCGTTCACCTTCGTCTCGATGTGGACGGTGTTCGCGGCCGCGCTGGCCGTCAGCCGCATCCCCACCCTGGCCCTGAAAACCGTGTCGGTGCCACCGCGCGCCGCGCCCGGAGTGCTGTTCCTGGTCGCCCTCGCCGCCGCCGCTGTGGTGACGTTCCCGCTGGTGCTGCTGATGCTGCTGGTCGCGGTCTACCTCGTGCACATTCCGTTCGCCGTGCGGTCCCAGCGGTGGGTGGCCGCCCGCCCGGAAGCGTGGAACTACAAGCCCGCCGAGCGTCGAGCGGTGCGGCGGCAGGCACGGCGTCGACCGGTGGCCGTGCGCCGACCGGGACGCACCCGAACCTCCACCGACCGCCTGCGCCTGCGTCGTCCCCGCCGGGCCGCCGGGTCGCCGGGGCAGTCGGATGCGCCGGGTCGGTCGGATGCGCCCGTGCGGTCGGACCCGTCAGACGCGCCGAAGGAATAGCTCGACCAGGCGCTCGCACGCCCGTCGCGACTCGTCCTCCCGGGCGGCCACCTCCGCGGCCAGCGCGGCCACATCCACCGTCGCCTCCACCTGCTCGCGCTCACCGCGCCCATCCCACCCCGACGCCCACGAGGCGAACACGTCGGCATCGATCTCCGGATGGAACTGCACGCCGAGGTGCCGCCCCGCGGTGAACGCCTGCTCAGCCGCCGGGGTGCGCGCGAGGGACTCAGCACCCGGGGGAACGCTGAAGGTGTCGTAGTGGAACTGCATCCACGGGCCCGGCGGCACCAACTCGGGATCGTCGGTCTCCACCGTGACGAACCCGATCTCCGACTGCTCCGCCCGTCGCACCTGCCCCCCGAGGGCGCGCGAGAGCACCTGCCCGCCGAAGCAGATGCCCAGCACCGCAACATCATCGGCCACCACGCGGCGCACGAAGTCGAGTTCCGGGGCAAGCCACGGCAGCGTGTCGTCGTACGCGGCGTCGGCGGAGCCCATCACCACCACCACGTCGGCGTCGGCGGGATCGGGGTCGGGCACGTCGCGGCACTCGAACGACGCGGCGATCACCTCGAACCCGCGACGCTCGAGCGCAGGGCGCACGGTGCCGATGTTGCGCAGCCCGAGTTCGTGACTGCTCTCGTGGTAGACGACGACGGCGGTTGGCATGGTGCGAGCCTAGGCACCCCTGTTGGCCCTGCGCACCTGCTATTGCGTGCGCATCCAGCAAAGACCGGTGCGTCGAGCGCGGGAGACTAGGCTCAGGGCGGTGAGCGAACCGCAGCTGACGTTGACCGTGCGCGTGGCGATCTCGGCCGCCGATGCCCGGCGCGGGGTGGTGCGCGTGCACACCGAGGCGCTCGCGGCGCTCGGCCTGCGGGAATGGGACGCCGTGGCGCTGACCGGGGCCCGGCGGACCGCCGCCGTGATCGCCTGTGCACCCGAGGGAACACCCAGCGGCACAGTGCTTCTCGATGATGTGACGCTCTCGAACGTGGGCCTGAAGGAGGATGCGCGGGTTGTGCTGAGCCCCGTGCTGGTACACGGCGGCCGCACGGTGACGGTGCGCGGATCGGCGCTGGTGGACGGCGCACTCGACGGGCCGGGTCTGCGTGCGGCCCTGCTGGGCAAGGTGCTCACACCGGGCGACACGGTCTCCCTGCTGCCCCGCGATCTGGGCCCGGGGACGTCCAACGCGGCGATCAGCAAACGGCTCGCTGGGGTGTTCGGGGCGGCGTGGACCTCCGAGCTGCTGACCGTGGTCACCGTCGACCCACCCGGCCCGGTGAGCGTGCAGCCTAACACCGCGGTCTCGTTCGCCGATGCCACCCCGGCCCCGGCGACGGCCACCACCGCGCGGGCAGCCACGGCCGGGGCGTTCACCGTCACACCGCCCAGCACCTCCGCTCCACCCGAGGTTCTGCCCGGCGCGCAGGGCGAGGCCGCCACCCTCACCGAATGGCTGACCTTGGCGCTCGATCGTTCGGCGCTGCTGACAACGCTGCGGGCGTCCGCGCGGCTCGGTGTGCTGATCACCGGCCCGGCCGGCGTGGGCAAGAGCGGGCTGGTGCGCACCGTCGCGCACGGTCGCCGACTGGTCGAACTCGACGGGCCCACCATCGGTTCCCTTGCCGCCGACGGGCGCCTGGCCGCGGTCACCACCGCCACCGACGACGTGCGAGCCGGCGGCGGGGTGCTGCTGATCACCGACGTCGACGCCCTGCTGCCCACCCCCGCCGAGCCGGTCGCCGCACTGATCCTCGAAGCCCTGCGCGCCGCGGTGGACACCGCCGGCGTGGCACTGATCGTGACCAGCGCGCACCCGGAGTCGCTCGATCCGCGACTGCGAGCGCCGGAGATCTGCGACCGCGAACTCACCCTCGTGCTCCCCGATGGGCGCACCCGCGCGGCGATCCTGGCGCTGCTGCTCCAGGAGGTGCCCGCCGACGAGCTCGACCTCGACGACATTGCCCTGCGGACACCGGGTTTCGTGATCGCTGATCTCGAGGCGCTGTGCCGGGAGGCAGCGCTGCGAGCGGCCTCGCGCGCCCACCGGGACACCACCGACCCTCGCCTGACGCAGGACGATCTCGTCGGGGCACTGTCGGTGGTGCGGCCCCTCGCCCGCTCCGGGAGCGAGGAACTGGCCGTCGGATCGCTGAGCCTGGACGACGTCGGCGACATGGTCGAGACCAAGCAGGCGCTCACCGAGGCGGTGCTCTGGCCGCTGCGACACCCGGAATCCTTTGCGCGCCTGGGCGTCGACCCACCGCGCGGCGTTCTGCTGTACGGCCCACCCGGGTGCGGCAAGACGTTCGTGGTGCGCGCGCTCGCGAGCTCCGGTCAGCTGAGCGTGCACGCCGTCAAGGGCGCCGAACTGATGGACAAGTGGGTGGGCGCGTCGGAGAAGGCGGTGCGCGAACTGTTCGACCGCGCACGGCGATCGGCGCCGTCGCTGATCTTCCTCGACGAGGTCGACGCCCTTGCCCCGCGGCGCGGGCAGACCTCCGACGCCGGCGTCGCCGACCGGGTGGTGGCAGCGCTGCTGACCGAACTCGACGGTGTGGAGCCGCTGAGCAACGTCGTCGTCCTCGGGGCGACCAACCGACCCGACCTCATCGACCCAGCCCTCCTGCGGCCCGGTCGGCTCGAGAAACTGGTGTTCGTGCCGCCACCGGACGCGCAGGCCCGCGCGGCGATCCTGGGAACGGCGGCGAAATCCGTTCCCCTCGAGGACGGCGTCGACCTGCAGGCGCTGGCCACCGAACTCGAGGGGTACTCCGCAGCCGACTGTGCGGCGGTGCTGCGCGAAGCAGCGCTGGCGGCGATGCGACGCGACGTCGAGACCGCCACCGTCAGCGCCGCCGACATCACCGCCGCCCGCAGCGCGGTCCGCCCCTCCCTCGACCCCGACCAGGTGGCCTCCCTCGCCGCCTACGCCGCTGGGAGGGGCTGAGTGACGAGTTGGCGTAGCCTGCTGCCCTTTCTCCCCGTGCTGGCGGGGGTGCCGGGGGTGGTGGCGGGGGTGGTGTTCGCCAGTCCGCGCAGCGACGGGTGGCTGCTGAACGCATCGGCTGCGGAGATCCGGCGCTGGCTCGACGCGCAGGGTGCGGCGCTGGTGATCGGGGCCGTCGTCGCGGTGGCGACCTACGTCGCCTGCGCCGTGCTGGCCGGACGGACCGAGGCCACCGGCGAGCATGGGACGGCGGGCCCGCTCGAGCCGGCGACGACGCGTCCGTACTGGGTGTCGGTCACGATCGCCGCCCTGGTGATCGCGGCGGTGAAAGTGGCGGTGCCGCAGGCCGCGGGGATCGACTCGCTGATTGCGCTACAGGTGCTCAAACTCGGTGCGGCGGGGGTGCTCCTGGGGTCGTCGACCTACGCCGTGCGGGGCTCGCGTCGGGGCCTGGCGGCGGTGGCGACGGGTGTGCTCGGCGCCTATCTGTTGGTCGCGGCGGGCGGCCGGGTGGATCTGCTGACCAACCAGTTCGCACCCACTCGCCCGTTCAGCACCAGCGTCTTCGGTGAACCCGCGTGGTGGGCTCTCACGGGCGCCGTGGTGGTCGGTGCCCTCGGGGTGGTCAGCGGTCCCCCCGCACCACCGGCGGGGTTCGGTCCCCGCGTCGCGCTGCGAACAGTGGTGTGGGCCGCGGTCGTCGGCGCCGTGGGGCTGATCGCGCAGCGCGTGGTGGTGAACGCACTCGACGCCTCCGACATCGGCCGCGCGATCATCGCGGCCCTCGCCGTGGCGGCGACGGTGCTCGCCATCGACGTCGCGCGCACCCGGTGGGATCGTGCGGACTCCGCGTTCCCGATGACCGTGGTCGCGATCGTCGCGGCGGCGGTGTCGGTGTGGTCGGGCCTGCGCACGACGGGTGCGCCGCCGACCGTCACCGTGCTGGTGGGCGTTGCGGCCGCGGTGGTGGGGCTGATCGCCGCTGCCCGGCTGCGACCCACCCGTCTCGGCCGCGGACCCTGGTTGGGCCTGGTCGCGTTCGCGCTGCTCGCGACGGCTCCGATCATCGGTGCACTCACCCGCGCGCCGGCTGCCCCGCTCGGCGCCGTCGTCGCGGCCGCGGCCGGACTGACGCTCGCCGTCACCGCCCTGCCCGCCGCCCCGAACCGGACACCCGACGACTCCGTCAACGGCTTCACCCTCGTGATCGTCGGCGCGCTGGGCGTGCTGCCGGTGGCGGCGATGCTTCCCGATCGAGTTCAGGTGGGGGATCTCGACATCGCCGAGTTCCTCGCCGGCTCGCGCAGCCTGTACGCCGAGTACCCCGCCACCGACCGGTTCGGCCACCTGCTGATGCTCGGCGTGGTGATCTACTGCGCCGCCCGTGTGTACCTTCGACGGCCCGTGACACCGCCCTTCTCTGTCGGCCCACCCGATAGACTATGAACGCCCGCCACCCCGCCGCCCACGATTCCTCGACGGAGTGACCTGTGCTGCCCATCTTTCTCGCCCACGTCCTCGCGGCCCTGTCCGCGCCGATGGTGGTGCGCAGATTCGGCAGGAACAGCTTCCTCGGCCTGGCCCTGGTGCCGTTCGCCGGGTTCGTGTGGGTGGTGGCGAACCTGCGTACCGAGCACCGCACCCGGATCGAATGGGTGCCGGGCCTGTCGATGAACATCGAGCTGCGATTCGACTCGCTCGCGGCTCTGATGTGCCTGCTGGTCCTGGGGATCGGCGCGCTGGTGCTGGTGTTCTGCAGCCGCTACTTCGAGGACGACGAACCTCGCCTGGGCCTGTTCGCGGCGAAGATGACCGCGTTCTCCGGCGCCATGTTCGCCCTGGTGATCAGCGACAACCTCCTGCTGCTGTACGTGATGTGGGAAGCGACGACGGTGCTCTCGTTCCTGCTCGTCGGCCATCACGCCGAGCGCGCATCGAGTAGACGGGCCGCCACTCAGGCCCTGCTGGTGACCACCGCGGGCGGGCTGGCGATGCTGGTGGGCATCGTCGCGCTCGGACAGCGCGCGGGCACGTACACCATCTCCGAACTCCTGGCCGACCCTCCCGGCGGCGTCTACACCGCCGTCGCCGTCGCGCTGATCCTGGTGGGGGCGCTGAGCAAATCCGCAATTGTGCCCCTGCACTTCTGGCTTCCCGGCGCGATGGCCGCACCCACCCCGGTCTCCGCGTATCTGCACGCCGCAGCGATGGTCAAGGCCGGGGTGTACCTCGTTGCGCGGCTGGCGCCGGGGTTCGCCGACACCGGGCCGTGGCGCGCGACGATCCTCGTTCTCGGCATCACCTCGATGCTGCTCGGTGGGTGGCGGGCGCTGCGGGTCAACGACCTCAAGCTGAGCCTGGCGTTCGGCACCGTCAGCCAGCTGGGCCTGCTGATCGTGCTGGTCGGCCTCGGCTCGCGCACCGCCATGATCGCGGGCCTGACGCTGATGCTCGCGCACGGACTGTTCAAGGCGGCGCTGTTCATGATGGTCGGCGTCATCGAGCACACGACGGGCACCCGCGACATGCGCAAACTGGCCCGTCTGGGCCATCGCAGCCCGCGCATCGCCGTCGTCGCCGCCCTGGCCGCAACATCCATGGCGGGACTTCCCCCACTTCTGGGCTTCGTCGGCAAGGAGGCCGCCCTCGAGGCGTTCGTGCACACCGACACCCTGCACCCGGCCGCCGCGGTGGCCGCGCTGGCGGGCGTGGTTCTCGGCTCGATCCTCACCGTCGGGTACAGCATCCGATTCCTGTGGGGCGCGTTCGGCCGTAAGCAGCGCCGCGACCCCAGCCCGGCCGTGGCGTCGATGCACCCGCCCAGCACCCTGATGCTCCTCGCGCCCGCGGTGTTGGCCACCCTGGGGCTCGTCGGCGGGCTCGCCGCTCCGCTCGTCGACACACTCGTCGCCCCGGCAGCAAACCTGATGCAGCGCAACGGAACCGGCGAGAAGGTCTACGCCCTCGCGCTGTGGCACGGGCTGGGTGTACCGCTGGCGCTCACCGTTGTGGTGATCTTCGGTGGAGTCGGGGTGTACCTCGGGTACCGGCACATCACGGCCTTGCGGCAGGCCGCGCCGCCCATCGCCAACGCCGACCGCGCGTACGACGCCGTCCTCCGCGCCATGGACGAGATCTCCCTGCGACTGACTGGAACCACCCAGCGCGGGTCGCTGCCGGTGACGCAGACGGTGATCATGTTGACCTTCGCCATCCTGCCGATGGCCATGATCGCCCTCTACACCCGCACCATGCCGTCGTTCGCGCTCGGCGATCCCCTCCAACTGGGTATCGGACTGATCATGGTCGCCGCCGCTCTCGGCGCCACCGTGATGCGCAACCGCCTGGCCACCGTCGTCCTCGCCGGTGTGGTGGGGTACGGCAGCGGGGTGATCTTCGCGCTGCACGGCGCTCCCGACCTCGCACTGACGCAGTTCCTCGTCGAAACCCTCATGCTCGTGGTATTCGTGCTGGTGCTGCGCAAACTGCCACCGGAGGTCGACACCTCCCGCCTCATCGGTCGACCCCGGCGCCGCATCGCCCTGGCCGCCACCGTCGGCATCACCGTCGCGGTACTCGGCGCCCTCGCCGTCGCGGCTCGATCCACCGAACCCATCTCCACCGCGCTGCCGAATCTCGCCTTCACCGAGGGCGACGGACGCAATACCGTCAACGTCATCCTCGTCGACATTCGGGCCTGGGACACCCTCGGCGAGGTGTCGATGCTGCTCATCGCCGCGACGGGCGTCGCGAGCCTGGTGTTCCGCAACCGCCGATTCGGCAGCGCCCCGCGGGTGTCCGACGCCCCTGCGCCGAGCCCGCGCGAGCGGATGAACCCCGACCAGGCAGACGACGAGGTCACCTGGCTCACCGGCAGCAACCTGCTCGACCCCCGCCAGCGGATCCTGCTGCTCGAGGTCACCACCCGCATGGTGTTCCCCACGATGATGGTGCTCTCGGTGTACTTCTTCTTCGCGGGCCACAACGCTCCCGGCGGCGGCTTCGCGGGTGGACTGACCGCGGGCCTGGCGCTGGTCCTGCGCTACCTCGCCGGCGGGCGCTACGAACTCGGCGAGACGGTGCCCCTGGACGCGGGCCGCATCCTGGGCGCCGGCCTGTTCTTCATCACCGGCACCGCGGTGACATCGATGCTGCTGGGGGCGGCCGTGCTCTCGTCGGCCACCATCTCCGTAACGCTGCCGGTGCTCGGGAACATCAAACTGGTGACGGCGCTGTTCTTCGACCTCGGCGTCTACCTGATCGTGGTGGGCCTCGTGCTCGACATCCTGCGCAGCCTCGGCGCGCGCCTCGACTCGCCGATCGAGGTGAAGCAGCAGTGACCGCCGACATCGGGATTCTCGCCGTGGTGGCCGTGCTGGTCGGGGCCGGGGTGTACCTGCTGGTGGAACGCTCGATCACCCGCATGTTGGTGGGGCTGACGCTCGTCAGCGCCGGAGTGAACCTGGTGTTGCTCACCGCCGGCGGACCCGGCGGCGCACCGCCGATCGTCGGGCGCACCTCGACAGCATCGGACACCACCGCCGACCCCCTCGCCCAGGCGATGATCCTCACCGCGATCGTCATCACGATGGGTGTCGCCGCGTTCGTTCTCGCCCTGGCCTACCGCAGCTTCACCATCAACATCGCCGACACCGTCGAGGACGACGAGGAGGACCGCAAGGTCTCGCTGCGCCGGGCACCGTCCGACGCTCCCGACCGCGACCGCTCCGACGACCCCCTCACCGGCGGTCCGCGCATGGCCGGCGACGCCTTCGACGAGGACGGCAACCCCATTCCCATCGAACTCATCCGCAACCGCGAGGACCTCGATGGATACGTCGAGATCAACGACGACGCGTACTCGGGCGAGCGGCCGGAGAGCACGACATGAGCGCCCCGAACGCCCTGGAGACGCTGAACGCGGCGACAACACTGAATGCGGCGACAGCGCTGAACATCCTGACCCCGCTGCCCGTGCTGATCCCGCTGATCGGCGCCGCTGCGACACTGGCCGTCGGTCGCAGCCCGCGCCTGCAGCGCACGGTCACCATCACCGCGCTGGTGGCGGTGCTGGCGGTGTCGTCGGCACTGCTGGTGCTCGTCGACCGCACCGGAACCCACGCCCTGCAGGTCGGTGGCTGGGCGGCGCCGGTGGGCATCACGCTGGTGGCCGATCGCCTGGCGGCGGTGATGCTGGTGGTGTCGTCGATCGTGCTGCTCGCCGTCATCGTCTACGCCGTCGGGCAGGGCATCCGCGACGGCAGCGACGACCAACCCACGTCGATCTTCCTGCCCACCTACCTGGCCCTGACGGCGGGCGTGTCCAATGCGTTCCTCGCGGGCGACCTGTTCAACCTCTACGTCGGGTTCGAGGTGCTGCTGGCCGCATCCTTCGTGCTGCTGACCCTCGGGGCCAGCGCGGATCGCGTGCGCGCGGGCGTCTCGTACGTGATGGTCTCGATGGTCGGCTCGCTGATCTTCCTCGTGGGCATCGCCTACGCCTACGCCGCGACGGGCACCCTCAACCTGGCGCAGATGGCGATGCGGCTGGACACCCTGCCCACCGGGGTGCGCCTGGCGATCTTCTCGGTGCTGCTGGTGGCGTTCGGGATCAAAGCGGCGGTGTTCCCACTCTCGACATGGCTGCCCGACTCGTACCCCACCGCACCGGCCCCGGTCACCGCGGTGTTCGCGGGCCTGCTCACCAAGGTGGGTGTGTACGCGATCATCCGCGCCCACACCCTGCTGTTCCCCGGCGGTGAACTCGACAACGTGCTGCTGGTCAGCGGACTGCTGACGATGCTGGTGGGCATCTTCGGCGCCATCGCGCAGAACGACATCAAGCGACTGCTCTCGTTCACCCTCGTCAGCCACATCGGGTACATGATCTTCGGCATCGCGCTCTCCACCGAGATCGGCCTGTCCGGCGCGCTGTACTACGCGGTGCACCACATCGTCGTCCAGACGACGCTGTTCCTGGTGGTCGGGTTGATCGAGCGGCAAGCCGGGTCGTCGTCGCTGCGGCGCCTCGGTGGGCTCGCGATCGCCAGCCCCGCACTGGCCGCGGTGTTCCTGATCCCTGCCCTCAACCTCGGTGGCATTCCGCCGTTCTCGGGCTTCATCGGCAAGCTGGCTCTGCTGCAGGCCGGCGCCGACGACGGCAGCGTGCTGGCCTGGATCCTCGTCGGCGGCGGCACCGTGACCAGCCTGCTGACGCTGTATGTCATGGCTCGCGTGTGGACCAAGGCGTTCTGGCGGGCACGCGCGGACGCACCCGAGGGTGATCTCTCCGACGCCGTGCCGTCCGCCCTGATCGACGAATCGTCGGACATCGACTTCGTCGACCGCACCGATCCGGGCCGCATGCCCCCGGCGATGATCGGGCCGACCGTCGCCCTCGTGGGGGTGGGCCTCGCGATGACGCTGTTCGCGGGCCCGGCCATCGGGATCGCCGATCGCGCGGCACACGATCTGATCGACCGTTCGGTGTACGTCAGCGCCGTGCTGGGTGGTCAGGGCTGATGGGGCGGGAAGGGGTGATCCGATGAGGCGCAGCACGCAGATCCGCCTGGTCAACCTGGCGTGGCTCACCGTCGTGTGGGTGCTGCTGTGGGGCACGGTCAGCGCGGCGAACATCCTCGGCGGGCTCCTCGTGGGCGCCGTGGTGATGTGGCTCCTGCCGCTTCCGCGGGTACCGGTCGAGGGTCGAGTGCACCCGCTGTCGGTGCTCGAGCTTCTCGTCGTCGTGGTGTGGTACTCGATTCTGTCGAGTGCCCAGGTGGCATGGGCCGCGGTGCGCCCCGGTCCGGGGCCGCTGACCGGAGTGCTGCGCCACCGCGTGGCCATCAAGTCCGACCTGGTGCTCAGCCTGTACATCGACGCACTCAACGTCGTCCCGGGCACCATGGTGCTCGAGGTGGACCGGCGGCGGCGCCAGATCTACATCCACGTACTCGACATCGGCACGGAGAAGGCCGTCGCCGGCGTCCGTCGAGTGCTGGCGCGGTACGAACGGTTCTTCATCGACGCCTTCGAACGCCCCGAGGACTGGCAGCCCTCCGCGTGGCGCGACGTCGCCCTGCGGCCGCGGCGATGGAACCGTCGAGCCTGGACACGGGCGAGGCGTCGCCGCGCCGACCACAACACCCGGCTGCTGCGATCCCCGAGAAGGCCGTCATCAACGAGGAGACCGTCATGAACACCGTGCTCGCAGTGTCCGGGGTGATGCTGGTGGTGGCCGCGGCCATCACCACGTTCCGCCTGCTCGCCGGCCCCGGAACCCTCGACCGGCTCGTGGCGATGGACACCCTCATCGCGATCGCCATCGCGGGCCTGGCCGTGTGGTCGATCTACAGCCGCGACACCACACTGGTGCCCGCCATCGTCGCGCTGTCCCTCGTGGGGTTCACCGGCTCGATCAGCGTGGCCCGGTTCCGGGTGGCCGACAAATGAGCATCTCCGACATCGTCAGCGCAGCATTCGTGCTCATCGGGTCCCTGCTCGCACTCACCGCGGCCATCGGCATCGTGCGATTCGACGACACCCTCTCGCGCATGCACGCCGCCACCAAACCGCAGGTCATCGGCATGGTCCTGGTGCTGATCGGGGCGATCATCTCCCTGCGGGGAAACGTCGACATCTGGATGCTGGTGCTCGTGGCGTTGTTCACGCTGATCACCGCACCGGTGATCGGGCACGTCGTGGGGCGGGTGGCCTATCGCGAACAGCGTGGTCGCGACGGCGTGTTCGCGGTCAACGAACTCGAACCCGACGCCCCTGCCAACCGGCCACGAGCGGACTGACCGCACCCTCTGCGGGCGGTCTACAGCGCCAGATCGCGAACCAGGGAATCGACCACCGCCCGCAGATCACCGTCGGCCTCGGCGGCCACTGCGCGCTGGCGCTGATACGACGCGCCCACCCTCGGAATGTCCTCCACCGCAGCCAGTTCCGCCTCGCAGCCGAGACGTCGCGCCGTCGGGGCGAGACGCTCGAGCAGGTCGTCGAGGTCGTCGGTGACGAGCCGCTCGTTGCTGTCGGCATCGAGGATGATCTCCGCCTCGAGCCCGTATCGCGCTGCGCGCCACTTGTTCTCCTGCACGTGCCACGGCGGGAGGGTCGGCAGCACCTCCCCGGCCGCGAGGCGCTCGTCGTAGTGGACCACCAGGGAGTGGATGAACGCCACGAGGGCACCGAGTTCGCGCCGGGTGGACACCCCGTCGCACACCCGCACCTCGATGGTGCCCAGGCGCGGCACCGGGCGAATGTCCCAGTGCATCCCGCCGAGGTGCTCGATGACACCGGTCTTGAGCTGGTCGTGCACGAAACCTTCGAACTGCGACCAGGTTTCGAACTGGAAGGGCAGCCCCGCCGTGGGCAGCTGCTGGAACATCAGGGCGCGATTGCTCGCGTAGCCGGTGTCCGAGCCCGCCCACACCGGCGAGCTCGCCGACAGCGCCAACAGATGCGGGTACTGCAGCAGAAGGGCGTTGATGATCGGGAACACCCGACGCGGCGACGACACCCCCACGTGCACGTGGACACCCCAGATGAGCATCTGCCGACCCCACCACTGGGTGCGCTCGATCAACTCGTCGTAGTTCGGGGTGCGGGTCAACTGCTGCGCCGACCATTCCGCGAACGGATGCGTGCCCGCGCAGATCAGCTCCAACCCCATCGGCTCGGCGACCGAGCGCACCAGCGACAGGGATTCGGCCAGATCGTCCATCGACTCGCCGACCGTGTCGCAGACCCCGGTGACGAGTTCGACCGTGTTGCGCAGCAACTCCTTGGTCACGCGCGGCGTCTGACCGACGCGGGCGTGAACCCCGTCCATCACCTCGGCTGCGGTGTTCGACAGATCTCGGCTATCGGCGTCGATCAACGCGATCTCCCACTCGACCCCGATGGTGGGCCGAGGGGAGCTCGCGAAGGGAACCTCTACCCGACGATCGCGCACGCGACCCGGCTGCCGGAATCACCCGTCATCAGGGTGGTCTCGTCCGGAACCGGAGCGCCGTCCGGGAGCGTGTAGCGAGTGGGAATGTTGGCGAAGTTGTCCGGCCCGGAGTGCACGATCACCGAGACGCCCTTGCGGAGGTCGTTGAGCGTGAACGCATCCGAGGTGGTGGTCAGATCCGCGTGTCCGTCCTCGCGCGCCTGCAGGGAGGTCAGGTCGCCGCTGGCAGGGTGCTCGGTGCGCCCACCGACCTGCAGATGCCCGCCCGCGGACAGGAACGCCCCCGGCGCCCCGCCCGACGGTGCGACGGAGTTGGGGTCGCACACCGGGTTCTGGTGGATGTGGAATCCGTGGAAGCCGGGCGTGAGACCCTCGGCGACCACTTTGATCTCGACGTGATCGCCCTCGTCGGTGAACGTGACCGTCCCCATCGAGCGCCCGTCCACACCCTCGAACTCCCCCGAGATGGACTGCCCGGTGGCGCCGTTCGCGGCACTGGGGTTGGGGGCGCCGGTGAACACCGGCGGGGTGGTGCCGGGCACGTCGGACGGGGTGTCACCGGGGCTGCATGCGGCGAGGCCGAGTGCCACGACGGCGACCAGGGGTGCCGCGAAGCGGATCGGGCGAGACGTCGAGCTGGCCATCAAGTGTTCTCCTTCGAGGAAACTGCACGCGTGCAGGAATCATAACCAGCGGCCGGTACAGGGCCCACGACCGTCACCGGTGCCCCGCCCTACTGGGTGACGACGACGATGATGCCGGGTTCGGAGTCACTGAGACCGGCGATCCGCGGCTCCGCCGAGACACCGAGCGTGGTGGCGATCTTCTCCGCCTCGGCCTTCTGCTGATCGGACCCCGCCTGGTAGTAGACGGTGGTCTGCGGGACGGTGCTGGCGCTGTAGTTGCCGGTGCCGCTGACAGTGAACCCGGCCGAGGTCAGGGTGGACGCCGTGCTCGACGCCAATCCCTGGACATTGCTGTTGTTGAGCACCTGCACCGTGAGCACCGCCGGTGCGGCGGAGGTGGTGGACGCGCTGGTGGTGGCCGCGCTCGACGTGGGAGCGCTGGAACCGGGGCCTGCGGCCGGGGCGTTGGTGGGCGTCGGCGCGGCGGCCGGGGCCTGCGGCGGGCCGGAGACGGCACCGCCGCCGGAACCGGTGAGGGAGAACACCCCGATCACTGCGAACAGCACCGACAGCGACAGCAGAACCATCGCCAGGGCACGCAGCGGGATACCGGAGGATTCCGGAGCGGGAGCGGTCACGCGTGCAACCCTAGACGAGAACTCAGATCTCGAAACCCAGACGACGGGCGGCGCGCGCCTTCTGTCGGCTCGCGCGCAGGCGACGCAGGCGCTTGACCAGCATCGGATCGGCTGCCAGCGCCTCGGGCCGATCGACGAGTGCGTTGAGCACCTGGTAGTAGCGGGTCGCGGACATGTCGAACAGGTCCCTGATGGCTTCTTCCTTGGCGCCGGCGTACTTCCACCACTGGCGCTCGAAGGACAAGATGTCGTGCTCGCGCCGGGTCAACCCGTCGGTACCCGCCTCGCCCGACGCAGCGTCGGACTTGTCGGACCGGCCGTGACTACGCGCTGCTGCGCTGTCCATCCCACTCCTTCTGGGGCCACCGAACTTCTCCGATAACCGAATGACAACAGTGTTCTTCGAGGGGTCTTCGGGGCTATTGAACCATGTACGCGCCGCCGCGTCGCCGCTTGCGACCGCGGCGCGCCGACCCGAATGGGGACGCCAGTATCCTTCCGGGTCATGGCAATTCTTCCGATCCGCATCATCGGCGATCCGGTCCTGCACACTCCCACCGAGCCGGTGACCGCGACCCCGGAGGAGCTCGCACCGCTGCTGGCGGACATGTTCGAGACACTGGACAAGGCCAACGGTGTCGGCCTGGCCGCCAACCAGGTCGGTCGATCCCTGCGGCTGTTCGTCTACGACTGCCCCGCCGCGGACGAGAACGGCACGGTGCGTCGCCGTCGCGGTGTGGTGATCAACCCCGTCCTCGAGACCTCGGAGATCCCCGAGACCATGCCCGACCCCGAGGACGACGACGAGGGCTGCCTCTCGGTGCCCGGCGAGCAGTTCCCCACCGGGCGCGCCGACTGGGCCAAGGTGACCGGAACCGACGCCGACGGCGAGCCCGTCAGCGTCGAGGGCACCGGGTTCTTCGCGCGAATGCTCCAGCACGAGGTGGGCCACCTCGACGGGTTCCTGTACGTCGACGTCCTCGTCGGCCGCAACGCCCGCGCCGCCAAAAAGGCCGTCAAGCGCAACGGGTGGGGCAAGCCCGGGCTGAGTTGGGTGCCGGGCACGGTCGAGGATCCGTTCGGTCACGACGAGTGAGAGGGCGGTGAGAGCGTGACGCGGGTGATGGTGCGCTACCGGCTGCCCGCGGGGTCCTCGCACCCGATGACCGACGTGATCGGCACCCTCGCGGCCTCGACCGAGCACACCCTCACCGTGATCGATCGCCACGGCGCTGCGATCGATATCGAGCGCGCCGCAATCGTGGCGATCAGGCAGCTGCCGCCGCGGCCGGTGCGGACCTCCGAGATCCGCTCGCTCGAGACCGCGGTCGCCCTGGCCTGGCCCGGCACTCAGCAGCAGTGGGTCGCCGGGTGGCTGCTGCGTTTCGGACACGGGGTGACCCGTCGAGCCAATTCTGCTGTGCGCCTGAGCGATCAGGCACCTGCGACGCTGCCCGACGCGGCCACCGTGTGGTTCGCCGACCGCGGCATCGGCCCCCGACTGCTCCTACCCGACCGCCTGGGCGCCGCACCGGACGGCTGGAACACCGTCCTGCACAGCGACGTGTTGGTGCGCGACATCGATGAGGCGGTGGACCCGGTGCGACCGGGCACGGTGGTGACGGCCGAGCCGGATCCTTCCTGGCTGCGTGGGTACGGCCGCGGGGACGACCCCCACCTGGTCGCGGTCGTCGCAGCCGTCGACGGCGAGGTGAGGTTCCTGCGCGACGGCGCGAGCGGGTCGGTGATCCGGCTGGCCGTGACCGACGCACCCGACGGCACCCGCTGGGCCGGGCTGTTCTGCCTCGAGGTGCCCCGCGATCGCCGCCGCGAAGGCCACGGCACGGGCCTGTGCCGCGACGCTCTGGCGCTCGGGGCCACCCTCGGGGCCACCCGCGCCTACCTCCAGGTCGAGCGGGGCAACGCCGGTGCGCTCGAGCTCTACCGCACCCTGGGGTTCACCGCGCACCACAGCTACCGGTTCGCAGAACCCGCCGAACCCTCCGCCACGACCTAGCACGCGCGGACGCCGGCAAGCCCCCGGGTGTGTGTTGTGCCCACCTTCGAGCGAATTCAGGCGACGAGCGCTGCCGAATTCGCTCAGAGGTGGGCACAATGACCACCCCACCTACCTCAGGCGTCCGGGGTGATCCGCGCCGGAATGGTGTAGCGGGCCTCGACCTGGCCGACGAGCGTGCGCACGCGCCGATCGCGCACCACCACGGCGTCGATCAGCGGGTTCGCCAGCCCGCGGAACCAGGAGTAGCCCCACCAGATCTTCGGCGCCATGGTGCGCGCCTTCCGTCGGGTGATGCCCTCGACGACGCTGGTGGCGGCGGTCTCGGCCGTGGCCCGCTTGGTGAACGGCCAGGGCAGGAGCTCGCCGACCTTGCGGCCCAGTGGATCGTGGTCGAGGGTGGCCCTGGCCAGATCGGTGTCGATCAGACCGAAGTACGCCACGCCGACGCTGACGCCGTGACCGGCCAGCTCGAGCCGCAACGCACGCCCGACCTGCTCCGTCGCGGCCTTGCTGGCCATGTATCCGGACGCACCCAGGGGCGGGGAGAACGCCGCTGCGGAGGACACCACGACGATGTGCCCCTTGGTGGCGATGAGTTCCTCGATGGCGGGTTGAACGGTGTGCAGAACCCCGAAGGTGTTGACGTCCATCACGCGCTGGAAGTGCTCGAAGTCCAGCACCCTCAGCGTGCCAGGGGGCGGGGTGATGCCGGCGTTGGCCACCACCACGTCCAGACGCCCGAGTGTGCGCACGGTGGTCTCGACGACCTCCCGCATGCGATCGCGGTCGCGCACGTCACCGGTCTGCACGGCCACCCGGTCGGTGCCGATGCGATCCGCCGCGTCCTTCAACGCCACCGGGTCGAGATCGACCAGCATCACCGAGGCGCCTGCGGCATGCAGCTGCACGGCGATGGCGTGACCGATTCCCTTGGCGCCACCGGTGATCAGGGCAACCTTGCCCCGCACGTCGAACGTGGCCATCAGCGCCCTGCCGCGACGGCGGGCTCGGCCTCAGCGGTCCGAGCAATGTACTCGGAGCCGTCGAAGTGCTCCATCCGCCGTCGGAACGAGGCGTTGAATCCGGGCCAGAACGTGTAGTTCCGGCCGCCGGGGACGAGGTAGTAGCTGCTGCAGCCGCCGGAGTTCCACACCGACCCGGCCAACCGCTTGTCCGTCTTCTCCACGAACTCGGCCTGCACCTCGGGGCGAACCTCGAGGCTGGTGAGCTTCTTGCTGTCCATCTCCCGGAGCGCACCGAGCACGTACTCCACCTGGCACTCGATGGTGACCACCTGCGAGGTGTAGACCACCGCGTTGGGTCCGAGAAGCATGAACAGGTTGGGGAAGTTCTCGATGGTGGTGCCGAGGTGCGCCTTCATCTGCCCACCGCGCCACTGCTCGGCGAGGCTGGCACCGCCGCGTCCGCGCAACAGGCGGAAGCCGTCGTTGTCGATGATGGTGAACCCGGTGCCGAAGATGATGGTGTCCACCTCGTGCCGCTCGCCGTCGACGGTGACGATGGCGTCCTTCTCCACGTGCGAGATGCCGGAGGTCACAACGTCGACGTTGTCGGAGGCGAGCGCCGGGTAGTACTTGTTGGAGAACGTGGGCCGCTTGCACCCGAACGCGTAGTTCGGGGTCAGCTTGGCGCGCAGTTCCTTGTCCCGCACCTGGTTCCGCAGGTGCATCCGCCCGATCGCCGCCGCGCCCTTGAGCAGGCCCGGCCGGTACACCAGACCGGGCACCAGAGCTTCCTGCACGAGGTCGAGAGCCTTGCGGGCCAGACGCTGGGTGATGGGAGCTGCGGAGAAGACGGCTTTGATGGGGCTGCGGACCGGACGATCGGGGTGCGGCATGATCCACGTGGGTGTGCGCTGGAAGACCGTCATGTGCTCGACCTTGGGCTGCAGCTGCGGAATGAACTGCACCGCAGAGGCTCCCGTACCGATGACGGCGACGCGCTTGCCGGTGGTGTCATGGTCGTGGTTCCACTGCGCCGAGTGGTACCAGGTGCCCTCGAAGGTCTCGAGGCCCTCGAGCTTGGGCACCGACGGCTGACTGAACGGACCCATGGCCGCGATGACCACGTCGGCCGACCACGAACCCTGGTCGGTGTCGACGAGCCACTGCTGCGCGGTGTCGTCCCACTGCGCCCCGGTGACCTCGTGGCCCAGCCGCAACCGATCGGCGAAGCCATACTTGTCGACGATGTCGGCCATGTACTGCTTGATCTCGGCCTGCAGCGGGTAGAACCGCGTCCAGTTGGGGTTGGGGGCGAAGGAGAACGAGTACAGGATCGACGGGATGTCGCACTGGGCACCGGGGTAGGTGTTGGCCTGCCACGTTCCGCCCACCTCGCGGGCGCGCTCGAGGATCACGAAGTCGTCGTAACCGGATTCGATGAGCCGCGCCGCCGCGCCGAGCCCGCCGAATCCCGCGCCGATGATGAGTATGCGAACGTGGTTGCGCTTCACTGCTTTCCTCGATCTCGTTGTCCTGGCGCTCGTCGCGGGCCTGGTGGTCTTGGTGGTCCTGGCCGTCGTCACAGGTCCACCACCAGAGACTTGCCGCGCGAGACGCACACCAGCATGGTGTCGGCGCGCTCGCTCTCGAGCAGGCGGTGATCGTTGTGTTCGACCGTCCCGCCGACCACCTTCACCCGACACGTTCCGCAGAAACCCTGCCGACACGAGTAGGTGATGTCGCGGCGCTGACGCAGCAGCGCGGTCAGCGCGGACTCCTCGGCACCGACGGTGATGCTGGAGCCGCTGCGAGCCATGGTGATCTCGAACTCCTCGCCGCCGACGATCGGAGGCGGCGCGAAGCGTTCGGTGTGCAGCGATGCCGTGGGGTCGACGGTCGGCAGCACTCGGTGCGCCGCGTCGATCAAAGGCGCTGGGCCGCAGAGGAACACCGACGAGCCGGGGACGAGTCCGTCGAGAATGGTCTCGATCGGGGTGATGCCCACCTCGTCGTCCGGCAGGATCGACACCTCGACCGTGCCCGTGTTGGAGGGTGCTGTTGCGATGGCGTCGATCTCGTCGAGGAACGGCATGCTCGCCCGCGAGCGACCGGTGTAGACGAACTTGCAGTTCGCCCCCGACGCGACGGCGCGCCGCAGCATCGGCAGGATCGGGGTGATGCCGATACCGCCGGCGACGAAGAGGATGTTGTCGGAGACCACGAACGGGTAGGCGTTGCGCGGCCCGCGCACGCGCAGTGTGGATCCCTCGGTGATGCTCTCGTGCACCTCGGCGGAACCGACTCCGTTGTCGACCTTGCGCACCGAGATGCGGAAGCGACGACGGTCGGAGGGATCACCACTGAGCGAGTACTGACGCTGGATTCCCGAGGGCAGGAAGATGTCGAGGTGGGCACCGGGGGTCCACTCGGGCAGTTCCGCACCGGAGGGGTCGATCAGGTGCAGTGACACCACGCCGTCGGCCTCCGGGACCACCTTCTCCACCAGCATGTCGATGTCGAAACCCTCACGCCGCACGGGCGTGGTGCGTCCGAGGACGGGTGCGAGGCGAGGCTCGGACACCAGATTCGAGTACGCCTTCACCGCCACCATGGCGCCCTTGAGGATCTTGCTGGGCGCCACGGTGGGGTCGAACTGCGGACGAGCCGATCGACGATCCGGCTTCGGAGTGGTGCTGCTCTCGCCGTTGGGGGCGTCGGTCATGCCTCCGCCGCCCGAGCAGCCGGGGACACCGCGAGGTAGCGGACGGCTTTCTCGATCGGGCCGAGCTGCGACGGGTGGAAGCCCGGGCGCAGGTACTCGGGGATCTGCTTGGCCAGGAACCAGGTGTTGGGGATCATGCCGGCGCGGGCGGCGCGGAAGTAGGCGACGGGCCACGGTGCGACGCGCTTGCCGCCGGCCTGCTCACGGTAGAGCTGCGCGGACGTGGAGAACCACAGCAGGGCCAGGCCCACGAAGGCGATGAACGCGGTGCGCACACGACGGGAGTAGCTGCCCGAGACGTACTGGAACGCGTCGTACGCGACGTTGCGGTGCTCCATCTCCTCGGCGCCGTGCCAGCGCAGCAGGTCGAGCATGGTGGGGTCGCCACCGATCTTGTCGAACTCCGTGTTGTCGAGCAGCCACTCTCCGACGACGGCGGTGTAGTGCTCGGCGGCGGCGTACAGGCCGAGGCGCTCGTGCAGCCAGAACTTGGCCGCGCGGCCCTTGAGGCCGTGGTCACCGAAGATCTGGTCGACGATGTAGGTGATGCGCTTGACGTGCTGGTCGACCTCGACGCCGTTCTCGCGCAGGTAGTCACGGAAGCCCTCGTGCGAGCTGGCGTGGGTGGCCTCCTGGCCGACGAAGCCGACCACCTCTTCGTGCAGGCGGGGGTCGTCGATCAGGGGCAGGGTCTGCGCGAGCACATGGCCCATCGCACCCTCACCCTCGGGGAGCACCAGGTGCATGACGTTCCAGAACTGGGTGGCGTAGGGCTGGCCGGGCAGGTATTCGAGGGGGACACCGTCCCAGTCGAACTTGACGTTGCGGGCGGCGAGCGCACGGGCCTCGTCCGTGTAGCGAACCGTCTCGACATTCGGAGTGGACATCGGAGTCTCCCTTGACTGTGGTTGATACACTGGAACACGGAAACGCTTAATGTTTCACTGATCCTGATTTGGAGAGTACACTACAAAAGTGAGCACGCCCACAAGTACTTCGACGGAAATTTCTGCGCTGCTGCGTGGAAACAACTCCCCCGAGGTCGACGCGATCCTCGACGCTGCGGAAGAGCAGTTCAGCGAAGTCGGTATCCGTCTGACCACCGTGAACGACATCGCCCGGCGTGCCGGGGTGGGGCGGGTGACCGTCTACCGCAGGGTCGGCAGCGTCGACGACGTGGCCGCCGCCCTCACCGCGCGCAGCGCCAGTCGCCTCTTCGCGCGCATCATCGACAGCGCCGAGGCCGCGCAGACCGTGGACGCGCTGATCGGCGACATCTTCGCCGACACCATCCTCGACATGCGCACCAACCCGGTCTGGAACCGGATGCTCACACTCGAGCCCGAGACGTCGCTGAAGAAGATGACCACCGAGGCCGGCGACATCCTGGCCGCAGCCACCTGGGCCGTCACCACGATCCTCGACTCCGCCATCACCCGGGGCCTCGTGGAGCCCGTCGAGGACATTCACGGGCGCGCCGAGCTGCTGGTCCGGCTCACCCACTCGGTGGTGATGACCCCCAACGTGCTGCTCCCGATGGACACCCGCGAGGAACTCGCCTCGTTCGCCCACGACCACCTGCTACCGCTGGTCATCGCGTAGGGGCAATCACAGCCTGGACACAGCAACGCCGCGGTCTCGAATCAGACCGCGGCGTTGTCGTGTCCGCTCCGTAGGCTCGGCCGTCCCTCAGCTGTGCCGCAGGGACACCACGCGACGCAGAATCGGCATCACATGCTTGGCGCGCCGCAGCGCGACCAACTGGAAGCCCGGGATCGCGAAGCGCTGGTTCACCACCGAGCGGGGGCGAGTGAACTCGAGCAGACCCTCGAGGCCGTGCACCCGACCGAATCCGCTGGCACCGACACCGCCCATCGGCACCGCACCCATGCCGGCGAAGGCCACCACCGAGTTGATGCACACCTGACCGGCGCGCAGGCGCTCGGCGATCTCGGGTCCGTGCCCCCGGGAGAACACCGACGCGCCGAGGGCGTAGTCGCTGTCGTTGGACAGCGCCACTGCCTCGTCGATGTCGTCGACAACGCGCACGGTGATGGTGGGCCCGAAGGTCTCCTCCCGGACCGCTGTCGAGTTCTCCGGAGTGTCGACGAGCAGCACGGGTTGGATCACCCGATCCCCCACGGACTCCCGGCCGCCGACCAGTGCCCTCGCCCCCTGCGCGAGGGCGTCGTCGACGTGCCCGCGCACCACGTCCACCTGTGCGGGCATGGTCATCGGGCCGTAGGTGGCACCACTGTCGCTGCCGCCACGAACGCCGTCGAGTTCGGCGCGCAGCGCAGCGAGGAACGGCTGCGCCACCTTCCGGTGCACGTACACCCGCTCCACACCGACGCACGTCTGCCCGGCGTTGGTGAACCCACCCCACGCGATGGCGGTTGCCGCGGCGCCGATGTTCGCATCGTCGGCCACGATCGCCGGGTCCTTGCCGCCGCACTCGAGCAGCACCGGGGTCAACGTCTGGGCGCACTGCGCCATGACCCGCTTACCCGTGGCGGTCGAGCCGGTGAAGCCGATCTTGTCCACGCCGGAGTTGCACAGCGCCGAGCCGGTCTCGCCGTAGCCGGTGACCAGTTCGATCACACCGGTGGGCGCATCGGGGTTGGCGATGTAGAACGTCTCGACGTACTTCGCGGCGATCGCCGGGGTGTACTCGCTGGGCTTGAGCACCACCGTGTTCCCGGCGGCCAGGGCGAAGGCGGACGAGCTGTTCGGCAGGTACAGCGGGTAGTTCCACGGCGAGATGATGCCCACCACGCCCAGCGGCTCGTGCGCGACGGTGGCGGTGTAGTTGGCGAACAGGATGCCCGGGCTCACGCGCCGGGTGTCGAGCGCCTTCTTCGCGTTCTTGGCTGCCCAGCGCAGGTGCTCGACCACCAGCACCACCTCGAGGACGCCGTCCGCGACCGGCTTGCCGTTCTCGCGGTGGATCAGGTCTGCGAACTCGTCGACCCGCTTCCAGATCTCCTTGCGCCAGCGGGAGAGGTGTTCGAGGCGACCGTCGACGCCCTGGGCCTGCCACCACGTCGTCGCCGCCCGCGCACGAGCGACCGCGGCGGCCACGGCGTCGGCATCGAAGACGTCGAACTCACCGACGGTGGTTCCGTCGGCCGGATCGGTGGAGACGACGGTGTCCACCGGCGCGGTACTCGCGCGCATGGTTGTCACTGGGCACCGGCAGATGCGTAGGAGTCACGCAGGTTCCGCTTGAGCACCTTGCCGGCGCCGGAGATCGGCAGCGCCTCGACGAAGTCGACCGAACGCGGCGCCTTGTAGCCGGCGATCCGTTCCTTTGCGAACTCGCGGATCTCCTCGGCGGTGGCCTCCGCTCCGGGCATCAGCACCACCACGGCGTGCACGCGCTCACCCCACTCGGGATCGGGCAGACCGATCACCGCGCACTGCGCAACTGCGGCGTGCTGGCTCAGCGCGTTCTCCACCTCGGCGGAGTACACGTTCTCGCCACCGGTGATGATCATGTCCTTGATGCGATCGACCACGAAGACGTAGCCCTCCTCGTCGAGGTACCCGCCGTCGCCGGTGTGCATCCAGCCGTCGTGCAGGGCGTCGGCGGTCTCGGCGGGCTTGTTCCAGTAGCCCTTCATCACGTGGCCACCGCGGGTACAGATCTCACCGACGGTACCGGCGGGCAGAGTGTTGCCGTCGGGATCGACGATCTTGATCTCCGAGTGCGGGGCGGCGCGTCCGCCCGAGCGCAGACGCGCGCCGACGTGGTCGTCGGGGAGCAGCAGCGAGATCACCGGGGCGGTCTCGGTCATGCCGTACGCCTGGGTCATCCGCACCCCGGGGAATCGCTTCATGGTGCGCTCGAGAACGGCCTCGGTGATCATCGAGCCGCCGTAGAGGATGCGCTCCATGGACGAGACGTCGTAGTCACCGACCGACGGGTGGTCGACGAGCATCTGGATCATGGTGGGCACGAGCAGCACGTCGGTGGGCTTGTGCTCGGCGATGGCCGAGAGCACCGCGGTGGGCTCGAAGAACGGCACGATGATGTGCACGCCGCCCTTGATCAGCTGACCCGCCCAGGCCGCGAGGTCGGCGAGGTGGAACATCGGCGCCGCATGCAGGAAGCGTGCGTTGCCGCTGAGGAGCTCGCCGGTCGAGACGGTGCCCAGTGCCGAGGTCACCATGTTGGTGTGGGTGAGCATCACACCCTTGGGGAAGCCGGTGGTGCCGCCGGTGTAGAAGATGCCGGCCAGGGAGTCCCCGCCGCGACGCGCATCCTCGATGGGCTCGGAACCCTCGATCAGGGACTCGTAGGCGATCGTGCCCTCCGGGGTGGGTCCGTCGCCGCAGTGAATGATCGTGGTGAGGTTCTCGCACGCCGCCTTCAGGGCCGGGATCATCGGGGCGAACGCATCGTCGATGAGCAGCACACGGGTGTCGGAGTCGTTGATCGAGTACGAGATCTCCGTGGGGCTCCAGCGAATGTTCACCGGGTTGAGCACGGCGTCGGCCCACGGCACGGCCACGAGGTACTCGGCGTAGCGGTCGCTGTTGAGCGAGAGGATGGCGACGCGGTCGTCCTTCGCGACGCCGAGACCCTGCAGGCCTGCAGCCAGCCGCGCGACGCGGTCGATGTGCTCGCGGTACGAGCGGGTTCGCGGCCCGTAGATGGTGGCGGGCGCGTCCGGGGTGGCCAGAAGCGCGCGGTGCAGGCCTTGGGTCAGGTACATCGTCTACTCCCGTGTGAGTGTGAGTGTGCGTGTAGTCGTGTGAGTGTGAATATGGGTCATTCGGGACGAATCGGACTGCGGTGACAGTGTGGCCTCGCCGCCGATCCCGAGACCACGTTACCCCGGTCACTATTGTTGGCGTCCTGCCAATAGTGCACAATCGGGTGGCGCTCGGTCAACAGCTACGCCCAGAAAGGCCCACATTCGTGTCCAGCGACATCAGCGACAGCGACATCTCCTACAGCGACATCTCCTACAAGGTCGAGGACGGCATCGCGACCATCAGCCTCGATCGTCCTGAAGCCCGCAACGGCTACACCCTCACCATGTCCGACGAACTCGCCGATGCCCTCACCAGGGCCGACGAGGACACCGCTGTCCGCGTGGTCGTTCTCACCGGCACGGGCAAGGACTTCTGCGTGGGGGCCGACCTCTCGGGCGGCTCGTTCGACACCGGCACCGGCGAGGACGGCACAGCCTGGCAGGAGCCTGCCGGTCGCTGCTCGAAGAAGATCTACGAGCTCAACAAGCCCGTCATCGCTGCCCTGCGCGGCGCGGCCGTAGGCGCCGGCTCGACGATCATCCTTTCGTGCGACTACCGACTGGGCTCGACGGACTCGCGCTTCGGTTACGTGTTCTCCCGCCGCGGGATCTACCCAGAGGGCGGCTCCACCTGGTACCTGCCGCGTCTGGTGGGCATGGGCACCGCCTCCGACTGGCTGATCAGCGGCCGTCTGATCAGCGCCGACGAGGCGCTCGCCGCCGGTCTGGTCAGCGCCCTCCACGATCCGGAGAAGGTGCTCGACGAGGCCTACGCCCTGGCGCGCGACCTCATCGCCAACACCTCACCCGTCTCGGTGGCCGTGGTCCGGCAGATGCTGTTCCAGCTCAGCGGCCTGGACTCGCCGTACCCCGCGCACCTGTGCGACTCGGCGCTGATCTCCAAGCTCGCCTCCAACCCCGACGCGTACGAGGGGGTTGCGTCGTTCCTGCAGAAGCGCGCCCCGAACTTCCCCCTCAGCGTGCCCGCCGATCTGCCCGAGTGGAAGTCGGCTGCCTTCGACGAGAACGGAACGCTGCGGGGGTGACCGCGGCCGAGGAACCGAGGTGGCGGCGCCTCGGGCCGGACCGCCGACGCGAGGAGCTGCTCGCGTGTGCGGTCCGGCTGTTCTCCACGCGCACCTACAGCGAGGTCTCCGCCGCGGACATCGCCGCGGCGGCCGGGGTGGCGCGCGGGCTGATCAATCACTATTTCGGCACCAAACGCGACCTGTACCTCGAGGTGGTGCGCCAGGCGTCGGCAGTGCCGCCGCTCGAGAAGGACAAGCTGTCGTCGGGCACGCTCGAGCAGCGTGCCGCGGTGGCAGTCGAGTGGTTCCTCGACTCACTGGAGGAGCGCGGCGGAACCTGGTTGCGCGCGACGGGCGTCTCCGGACTCGGTGACGACGAGGCCATCGACGAGATCCTCTTCGCCGCCGAGGGCCAGGCCGTGGACCGGGTGCTCGAAGCCGTCGGACTGGCCGAGCACGGGCACAAGAGCGAACTGCGCGCACTCATCCGCGCGTACGGGCAGCTGGCGACGGCCGGCGGGCGCGAGTGGCTGATCCACCGCAAACTCTCCCGGGCACAGGTGGAGAAACTGCTGCAAACCACCTTGCTGACCGTCGTTCGCGACAACGCTTCCGCTCTGCTCCAGGAGGACAATGCGTCCGCGCTCCAGGAGGACGATGCGTCCGCGCTCCAAGAGGACGATGCCTCCGCGCTCGAGCAGAACGCCTCAGCCCTGCTCGAGGGGTGAGCATGCCGGGCGGGTTCATCGTGTTGGATGGACCCCGTGCGAATTGCCACCTGGAACGTCAACTCCATCCGCTCTCGGATCGACCGCGTCAGCGCCTGGCTGGTGCGCTCGGAGGTCGACGTGCTGGCCATCCAGGAGACCAAGTGCAAGGACGCTCAGTTCCCGTACGAGCGGTTCACCGACATCGGCTACGAGGTGGCGCATGTGGGAACCAGCCAGTGGAACGGCGTGGCCATCGCCTCCCGGGTGGGTCTGGCGGACGTGCAGGTGGCCTTCGACGGCCAGCCCGGGTTCCGCAAGCCCGAGCCGACGGACGGGCTGGCCCTGCCCGTGGCCGCGGACCCGCCGCCGGAGGCCCGTGCGATCGCCGCGACGTGTGGGGGCGTGCGAATCTGGAGTCTGTACGTGCCCAACGGCCGTGAGCTGACCGACCCGCACTACGAGTACAAGCTCGCCTGGCTCGAGGCACTGCGCCGCGAGGGCGCATCATGGCTGGCCGCCGACCCCGCCGCGCAGGTGGCGCTGATGGGCGACTGGAACGTCGCACCCACCGACGACGACGTGTGGGATCCGGCGCTGTTCGAGGGCCGGACCCACACCTCGGCGCGCGAGCGCGAGGCGTTCTCGGCGATCGTGGAGGCCGGGTACGCGGATGTGGTGCGCCCGCACACGCCCGGTCCGGGGGTCTACACGTTCTGGGACTACACGCAGCTGCGCTTTCCCAAGAAGCAGGGCCTGCGCATCGATTTCGTGCTGGCGTCACCGACGCTGGCCGAGCGCGTGCTGGGCGCCGCGATCGACCGTGAGGAACGCAAGGGCAAGGGCGCGAGCGATCACGCGCCCGTGGTGGTCGAACTCGCCTGACCCCTGCTCCGCCCCGCCGGTCAGGCCTCCATCAGGTCTCGGTACTGCGGGTTCTCGGCCACGAACCGCTGGACGTACGTGCACACCGGCCGCACCTTCCAGCCGTATGCCCGTGCGCGGTCGAGCGACTGGCGCACCATGATCGCAGCGAGGCCGCGGTGCCCGAAGTCCTCGGTGATGACCGCGTGCATGAAGCTGACCACGGGATGTCGACGGCTCCGATCGGTGCGGTCGACCGGGAAGTACCCGACGATGCCGACAAGATCGCCGTTGAGCCGAAGTTCGAACCGGTTCTGGTCGGCATTGTCGGTCACATCGGTCACCGGGGCATCCGAGATCACTGTGCTCACCGCACCCCTTCGTTGCAGAATGACGCTCGACAAATGTGACCTGTGACACTATTCCACAGCGTCGTGAACTCCGCTCATCAACGAACTATTTCCCGTACTCACCGACTGGTGCCCGGTAGGTTCGGCGGGGTGATCACCCTGCCCGTGCCCGAAGATGCCGTCACCCCCCGTCGCGTTCTCACCATCGCCGGTACCGACTCGGGCGGGGGCGCCGGAATCCAGGCCGATTCGCGCACCATGGCCCTGTGCGGGGTGCATGCGTGCGTCGCCGTCGCCGCCGTCACCGTGCAGAACTCACTGGGCGTCACCGCATTCCATGAGATCCCCACCGACATCGTCACCGGTCAGGTGCGGGCCGTGGTCTCCGACATCGGTATCGGCGCCGCCAAGACCGGGATGCTCGCCTCCACCGCCATCGTCGAGGCCGTCGCGTCGGTGGTCGACGAGATGGGGATCGGACGTGACCGCGACATCCCCCTGCTGATCGACCCGGTGTGCGCCTCCATGCACGGCGACCCGCTGCTGACCGCCGAGGCTCTCGAAGCGGTCAAGACTCTGCTGATCCCGCGCGCCACTCTCGTCACACCCAACCTCGACGAGGTTCGTCTGATCACCGGCATCGACGTGATCGACGACGCCACCGCACGCGCCGCGGCCGTCGCCCTGCGCGAGATGGGTGCCCAGTGGGCCCTGGTCAAGGGCGGGCACCTGCGCAGCGCCACCACCAGCACCGACATCCTCTACGACGGGGACACCTTCCGTGAGTACGTGCGCCCGCGCATCGCCACCACCCACGATCACGGCGGCGGGGACACCCTCGGAGCCGCCATCGTCTGCGCGCTCGCCCACGGCCACACCGTTCCCGACGCCGTCGACTTCGGCAAGGACTGGGTGACGCGCTCGCTCGCCGCCGCCTACCCCCTCGGCGGCGGTCACGGCCCGGTCTCACCACTGTGGCGGCTGAACGGTCCCAGCAGCTAGATCAGGCGGAAGATCCGCACGTCGTCGGGCACACCGGCCATCGCCGGGGCGAAGAGGCCCCGGCGGTACGGCTTGACCGTCAGGCCCAGTTCGGTGAGCAGTTCCGGGCTCAGTGCCGCCAGCGTCGCGTTGCTGATCATCAGGTGCCCGTCGCCCCCGGCGGCCATGACGCGCGCCGCGACGGTGACGTCGACGCCCAACCAGTCCGAGCCGATGGCACGCGGCGATCCGGTGTGCGCGCCGACCCGCATGCGCGGGGTGTACCCGTCCAGTTCGACCTCGGCGAGGGCCGCCCGAGCGCGGGCGATGCCGCGCACCGCCTGATCCGCGCTGTCGAAGGCAACCATCACGCCGTCGCCGAGGCGCTTGACGATCGTGCCGCCGCAGGCCTGCATGGCCGGCTCGATCGCCGCCGCGACCCGGCGCAGCAGCAGCAGGGTGTCCTCGTCACCGGCGCCGAGCGACCAGGTCGAGAACCCGACCAGGTCGGTGAACACGATGGTGGTCTCGGTGGCGCCGCGCCCCCGGCCGGTTCGTTCGAGCAGCGACTGCCACACCTGCAGCGCACCGAGGCTGATCTCCCGGGTGGCGCGACCCTCGTCGGTGATGCGGTCGGTGGCCCGCGCGACCATGCGCGCGGCTCCCGGCCCGGCGGTCGAGAGAGGATCGCCGAAGGTGGGATCGCCCGGCAGGATCGCGCGAATCCTGCGGGCGACCTCGATGGCGCGCGACGAGCGATCTATCCCTGCCACCCATGCCAGCAGATCGGCACGGGTGGGAGGCATGTCCGAAATGCTAGGCGTCTCGCCGGTTGACGACGACCAGGGCCACACCGAACACGACGACCACCCAGCCGGCGAAGTACACGAGAGAACCGATCGGACCCCAGTGGAACTTCACCCCGCCGCCCTGCCCGAGGAAGTTGTTCGCGTTCAGGAAGGGAAGGAACGGCTGCACCGCCCGACCGAAACCACCGAAGAGACCGAAGAGGTTCTCGATCAGCAGCGGCCACAGCAGCAGCAGGGCGATCGCCGCGGCGGACTGCCGCAGCAGGGCCGCCACCCCGATGGCCAGGAACACGCACAGCACCGCGTAGATCGGCACCGAGTACACCCCGCGCCAGCGCTGTTCGGTGTCGAGCACCAGGTTGACCCCGGCGTCCGGTCCGGCGAGGGCCTTGGTGACGTAGAACGCGCCGAACGACAGGGCTGCGGTGAGGACGATCCCGAGCACACCGATCAGCGCGGCCTTGGTGGTCAGCACCGCTGTGCGGCTGGGGACGGCCTGGAACGTGGTGCGAATGATGCCGAAGCGGTACTCACTGGTCACCGCCAGTGCAGCCAGGATCATCAGCACCAGCACCCCGAACCCCGACACGCCGGAGACGGCAGCGGCGGTGTCGGGCAGGAACGGCTGGAAGTCCGGGTTTCTGCCGCTGGCCACGTCCTGCTGGGCGCTCGTCAGCGACGACTTCGACGTCGCGCCGATGATCGCGCCGAGCCCGAGGCCCAGCACGATGATGATCGCGGTGCACCACCAGGGTGAGCGGGTGGTGGTGAGCTTGATTCGTTCCGCCTTCAGCACGCTCACAGTCCGCCTCCCATCACGTCACCGTGGTACTGCACGTCGTCGCCGGTCAGTTTCATGAACGCTTCTTCCAGGGATCCGCGCTGCGACGACAACTCGTGCAGGGCGATCGAGTTCGCGGCGGCAATGTTGCCGACGGCATCGGTGGTGGTGCCGGTGACCAGGAACGACGGCGCCGTCGGGTCGAAATCGTCCGGGTGGTGCACCGCCAGCCCGGCGGCGGTGACGGCGGCACGGAGGGCGTCGAGCTGCGGGCTGCGCACTCGCACCGAGGAGTCCGACGACCTATCGACGAAGTCCTTGACCGAGGTGTCGGCAACCAGGCGACCACGCCCGATCACCACCAGGTGCTCGGCCGTGAGCGCCATCTCCGAGAGCAGGTGGCTCGACACCAGGACGGTGCGCCCCTCCGCGGCGAGGCGCTGCATGAAGGTGCGGATCCAGACGATGCCCTCGGGATCGAGGCCGTTGACAGGCTCGTCGAAGAGCAGCACCTTGGGATCGCCGAGCAGAGCACCGGCCAGACCCAGACGCTGGGACATGCCGAGGGAGAATCCGCCGGCGTTCTGCTTGGCCACCTCGGTGAGGCCGACCAGGCGCAGCACCTCGTCCACGCGGGAGGAGGCGATGTTGTTGGACGCGGCCATCCATTGCAGGTGAGCGCGTGCGGAGCGGTTGGGATGAACCCACTTGGCGTCGAGGAGCGCTCCGACGGTCTGCAGGGGGCGCTTGATCTTGCGGTACGGCAGACCATCGATCAGCGCCGTTCCCTTCGTGGGGGTGTCCAGGCCGAGGATCATCCGCATGGTGGTCGACTTCCCGGCGCCGTTCGGTCCGAGAAATCCGGTCACGATTCCGGGCTTGACGCTGAAGGTGAGGTCGTCCACCGCCTTCTTCTGCCCGTACTGCTTGGTCAGGCCTCGTACTTCGATCATGTCGGTAACGATGTCAGACACCGACCACCCTCCGCACCCTCGCCGGGTCTCGAACGGGTTGCAGTCTCGTGAGAACAGCCTGAGAGCGCAGGTCACGACGTACCATGTGGGCCGCGGCGATCGCGGAGCAGACCCGAGTTGCCTCCGCTCGGTCGTCAGTCGAGATCCGGAGACGACGCCTGCGCCCAGAACCGCTTGGGGATCCGCCCTGCCAGGTAGGCCTGGTGACCTGCCTGGACCGCGTGCGCCATCGCGGAGGCCATCAGCGGCGGGTTCTTCGCCCGCGTCACCGCCGTGGCCAGCAGCACGGCCGAACACCCCAACTCCATGGCCAGCGCCGCGTCACTCGCGGTTCCGATGCCCGCGTCGAGGATCACCGGCACCCCGGCATCGGCGGTGATCATCTCGATGTTGTGCGGGTTGGCGATGCCCAGGCCGGTGCCGATCGGCGAGCCCAGCGGCATCACCGCCGCGCACCCGATGTCCTCGAGGCGGCGGGCCAGCACCGGGTCGTCGGTGGTGTACGGCAGCACCACGAACCCGTCGTCGACGAGTTCTTCTGCGGCCCTGACCAATTCCACCGCATCGGGCAGGAGGGTGCGCTGGTCGGCGATGACCTCGAGCTTGATCCACGACGTGCCCAACGCCTCACGGGCGAGGCGGGCGGTGAGCACGGCCTCCGCGGCGCCGCGGCACCCGGCGGTGTTGGGCAGAGGATCGATACCCAGGCGGGTGAGCAGATCGAGCACACCGGTGCCGCCGGTGGAGTCGACCCGGCGCATCGCCACCGTGGTCAACTCGGTGCCCGACGCGACGAGGGCCTGCTCGAGCACAGCCATGTTGGCGGCGCCGCCGGTGCCCATCACCAACCGGGAGGTGAAGCTGCGGTCGGCGATGACCAGGGGTGGCAGATCAGCCACCCTGGACCGCCGTCAGCACCTCGATGCTGGCGCCGCGGGTCAGTTCCTCGTCCCACCGGCACGCGGTGAGCACCACACCGTCGATGGCAACGGCAATTCCCTTGTCGGGCAGCGACAGCGCGGCCAGCATGACGCGCACCGTGGTGCCCGCCTCGAACTGGTGCTCCTGCCCGTTGACGGTCACGCCCACCGGGATCGATGTTCGAGTCATGTTGTGCACCTTTCGTTGTCGTGGATCCTGTAGGGGGCGACCGATCCCGGTCGGAGGAGATCGCCGACCACCGCGTCCGCTGTGAGGGGAGCGAGCAGCATGCCGTTGCGGGCGTGGCCGGTCGCCACGATCACCTGCTCGCTCACCCGCTCGACGATCGGGGTGTTGTCGGGGCTTCCCGGCCGCAGCCCGGCCGCGCTCTCGACCAGCTCGTAGTCACCGAGACCGGGGAAGAGGCGCTCGGCGTCGGCCAGCAGGTCGCGCACCCCGGCGACGGTGACGGCGGTGTCGTCGCCGTGCTCGTACTGCGTTGCGCCGATGACCATTCCGTCTGCTCGCGGCACCAGATACACCGCGCGACCGTGCACCGAGGCCCGCACCGTTCGAGTGGGCCACGGCATCGATCCGGGCCGGGCGCGCACCCGCAGGATCTCGCCCTTGACCGGGCGCACCGGCACCGTCGGGCGCAGCGCCGCGGTGGCCCACCCGGCAGCGAGCACCACCTGCCCGCCGCCGGCGAGAGCGCCGAGCGCGTCGGGGTCGAGCTCGGCGGGATCGACCCGGCGGGGCACCATCGCCACCCCCAGGGCACCGCACGCGGTCAGCAGTGCGGCGAGCACCGCCCGATTGTCGACGGCAAGTTCTGCCGGTGCGTAGAGCGCACCCCGGACGGTGTGTGCCAGTGCAGGTTCGAGCTCACGAACGCGCCGGCGGGAGAGTAGCTCGACGTGGTGTCCGCGACCGCCGACGTATTCGGCGACGGTCTCGATGTCGGCGATGTCGGCGGTGTCGAACGCACATGTCAGCGATCCGTGAGCGGTGACGAGACCGTCGCCGAGATCGGCAGCGAAACCCGGCCACAACTCGAGCGCGCGGGTGCCCAGCTCGAGCAGATGGTCCTCACCCGGCCAGCCCTCCGAGAGCGGTGCCAGCATGCCACCGGCAACGTGCGACGCACCCGACGCCACCGCCGGGTCCATCACGGTGACACCGAACCCGGCCACGGCGGCGCGCCAGGCGATCGAGAGACCGATCACACCTGCTCCGACCACGGTCACCGAGCTATCGACGGGCACCAGCAAAGACTACCGTCGGCGGGTGTGAGGACACCGGCCACTGCGCGCGAACGGCTCGACGACGCGCGGCTCTATCTGTGCACCGACGCGCGACGTGAGATCGGCGATCTGGCGACCTTCGCGGAGAAGGTCCTCAGCGGCGGCGTCGACGTGATCCAGCTGCGCGACAAGGGCTCGCCGGGCGAGGCGCAGTTCGGTCCGCTCGAGGCCAAGGACGAACTGGCTGCACTCGAGGTGTTGGCCGCCGCGTGCCGCCGCCACGGAGCGCTGCTGGCGGTCAACGATCGAGCCGACATCGCCTACGCCGCGGGTGCGGACATCCTGCACCTCGGCCAGGGCGATCTGCCGGTGCGGCAGGCCCGTCGGATCGTCGGTCCGGACGTGCTGATCGGGCGCTCGACACACTCACGTGCGCAGGCCGCCTTCGCCGAGACCGAGGACGGTGTCGACTACTTCGCGTGCGGTCCGGTATGGCCCACGGCCACCAAACCCGGCCGCGCCGCGGCCGGTATCGAGACGGTGCGGCAGGTCGCGGAGTCACGCCCGAGTCGGCCGTGGTTCGCGATCGGTGGGATCGACGGCGAGAATCTCGACGCCGTGCGGGCCGCCGGGGCCACCCGCATCGCGGTGGTCCGGGCGCTCACCCGCGCGCGCGACCCGCATGTTGCCTCGCGCGATCTGGCGGCCGCGATCCGGTCCGGGCTGCCCGGGTAGCCGAACACCTGCCGTCGGCACGCGCGCTGCGGTAGTGACCGTGGCCCGGTAGCGCTGAGTCAGGACCGACGGTACGCATCGAGATAACGGCTTTTGACCTGCGCCAACTCTCTCTCCTTGCGCGGGTTCGCCAAGTCCGGGTCCAACTGATGACGTACGAGGCGTCGCTGCCTGTTCGAGTCCATGTACGACGCTGAGAAGAAGACCGAGAGCAGAACCGCCAGCAGAACCATCGAACCGCGCAGCCACAGTTCACCGGGGAAGGCCATGAAGGCTGCATAGATCGGCAGGAACGGCACCTGGCCACGGATGAGGTGTCGGATCACCGCGCGATCTCCGGTCAGATCGTTGACCACCCAGTCGCTCATCGACGGCGGTAGGGCGCGACCGAAGCAGTACCCGATCCACTGCCATGGCGTGGGTCGAGTCCTGCCCGAGCGGACGGAGTGGTCGAGTTCATCCCTGTGTGGCATACGAGTACCTTCGCTTCCGGTTGTCGGAGGAATCGGCGGGCCGCCTACCGCGAGGCAGAACCCGCGCCTGAGAGTGATGGCGGCTACGTCCTGGAGAACATGCGTGAGAAGAGCCCCGACCGCCGGGGGTCGGCTTCGTGCCCAGCGCATCGTTCGGATACCGGTACGCCGCGCATCACCTGCTGGACGTGTCGACCACACCCTGCCCAGGAGGTCTTCCCGCACTTCTTGCACGTCACCGCTCTACACATGTCTTCTCCTCCCGCTGTTCCTGACGAACGTCAGTATACCCCCCGGGGTACTTTTTCATGCGCATTCAATCTTCATCGACATCGGGCACGGTCAGATCGCGGCCGGTCCGAGCAACTCGACACCGCCGGGTAGGTGCGCTGCGATCGCGGTGTCGGCGCTGATCACCACCACCGCGCTCACACCTTCGCGCGCGACGGTGCTCGCGGCCTCGGACGCCACCGACCCCGCCGGGGCGGTGATCACGCGCTGCGCCCAGCCGAAGTCACCCGACCGGAGCTCGAGCAGCCGGCGCACCGCCGCGGTGTCCACGGTGTCGGTGTCGAGCACCAGGTCCACCGGCGTACTGCGCAACCCCGGCCACGACGATGCGAACCCCGGGTGCAGCAGCAGCTCGTGCACGGCGGTCTCGGGCACCCACCGCAGATCGGTGCTCTCGTGGTTGGCGACGGTGACCAGGGCCTCGGCGGCCTCGGCCAACACGGTGGTGTAGGACCAGCCGCTGGGCACGCTGGCGGTGACGCGTTCGGCGCGCACGATGAGATCGTCCGCCGCGATGCCCGCTTCCTCCCACGCTTCACGGACCGCTGCCTCGGCGGTGCTCTCGTGGGAGTCGCGAGCCCCGCCCGGCAGCGCCCAGGTCCCGCCCTGGTGACTCCACGCTGCGCGATGTTGGAGCAGCACCAGCGACGCGCCGTCGGGACCCGGCGCGCGCAGCAGCAGCCCTGCAGCGCCGTGCAGTCCCCAGTGCCTGCTGCCGTCGCCGCCGACCACCCAGCCGTCCCCGTCGCCCTGCATCCCTCGAGCGTACGCAGATCACCCGAACAGCGCTTATGCTGGCCGACGTGGCAGTGCACGCGGGTGATGCCGCCGTGGACGAGCTTCTCGTCGAGACTGCTCGGGCAGGGCGGGAGTCCTCCCTGCTCTCCTCCACCCCCGCTCGTCTGGTCGCCATCGGGGTTCTCATCGCGGCCCTGCTGATCTCCACCGCGATCGTCACCACCGCAACCGTCGCCGGTCGGCAGAACATTCTCGGCGGGGTGCTCACCCGCTCGGAACCGCTCTCCGACGCCGCCCAGAACCTCTACGGCCAACTCTCCGTCGCCGACGCGGCCGCGTCGACGGCGTTCCTGGCCGGCGGGCTCGACCCCGGCCCGGTCCGCGATCAATACACCGCGGCCATCACCTCCGCGTCCACCGAACTGGTCCGGGCCGCGAACGGTCTGGATTCCACGGACTCCGAATCACGCACGCGTCTGGCCGAGATCGCCGCGGCGCTGCCGGTGTACGCGGGCATCATCGAGACCGCGCGCACCAACAACCGGCTGGGAAACCCCGTGGGATCGGCCTACCTGGCCGAGGCATCGGCGCTCATGCAGAACACCATCCTGCCGCGCGCGGAGAAGCTTCACTCCGACAAGTCCGCCGACGTGGCCGCCGCCCAGACACGGGTGACTCGCCTGGCCCCGTGGCCGCTCGCGCTGATCGTGGTCACCATCGTCTCCCTCGTCGTGGCGCAGGCGTACCTGGCCCGCCGCACCCGCCGAACCATCAACCCCGGCCTGGCCCTGGCCACGATCGCGATGGTGGGTCTGCTGGTGTGGATCATCGGAGCCGGCGCACTGTCGATCACCAACACCGAACGGGCACTCGACCGCGGCGCGCAGCCGCTGAACCGGCTCACCACCGCCCGCATCTACGCGCAGCAGGCACGCTCGGACGAAACCATCGGCATAGCGCGTCGCGGCGGGTTGACCGACTACGACGCGTCCTACGCCGCCGCGATCTCCGGCCTGTCCAGCACGCTCGAGGATCTCCGTGCGGCCGACTCCGTCACGGCCACGAACATCGACACCGCCCGCGACCTGCTCAACCAGTGGACCTCGTCGCACGCACGGATGAACGACACGATTGCCCGTGGTGATTTCAGCGGTGCGGTCAACATTGCCGTCGGCGCGAACCCCGGTGATTCGGCGGACGTGTTCGCTCGCCTCGACACCGAGTTACTGCGTGAGATCGACAGTGCACGCGAACAATTGCGCATACGGGCCGAGCGGGCGGGCACCGTGCTCCGGGGGCTGGCCGTGGGTGCGTCGGTGCTGTGCGGGCTGTCGATTCTCACCCTGGCCGGCGGCCTGGCCGTCCGATTGCGGGAGTACCTGTGATGGCGGCGCGGACCGGACTTCGGCGAACGGTGCTGGCCTTGATGGCCGCCGTTCTCGTGGGCGGGTGCAGTGCGCCACCGAAGGTGCCACCCGAGCCCGCGCCGGTGTCCGCGCCCGTACCCGTCCCGGACGGCACGGAGTTCGACAGCGATCAGACCACCTCGCTCGACGCCCGCCCGGTGGACTGTGGGAACCCGTATGCGAGCCTGCGGCCCGATCCCGCTCCGCCGCCGGGCAGCACCCCGAACGTCGACACCATCCGCGCGCGCGGACGGCTGATCGTGGGGCTCGACACCGGCAGCAACCTCTTCAGTTTCCGCGACCCGCTGACCGGCGCCGTGCAGGGCTTCGACGTCGACATCGCCCACGAGATCGCGCGCGATCTGTTCGGTGACCCCGACCGGCTGGACTTCCGCATCCTCGCCGCACCGGACCGCATGTCGGCGCTGACCACCGGCCAGGTCGACATCGTGGCCAAGACCATGTCCGTCACGTGTGCCCGGCGCCAGCAGGTGACGTTCTCGAGCGTGTACTTCGAGGCCGACCAACGGATCCTCACCGTCACCGGCTCGGGCATCTACAGCGTCGCCGATCTGCCGGGGCGCCGGGTGTGTGTGGCGTCGGGAACCACGTCCGCCGCCCGAATTGCGCAGGTCAACCCGCCCAGCAAGATCGTCTCGGTGCCCTCGTGGGCCGACTGCCTGGTGGTGCTGCAGCAGCGGCAGGTCGACGCGGTGAGCACCGACGACTCGATCCTGGCGGGTCTGGCGGCGCAGGATCCGTACCTGCGGATCGTCGGTGACAGCCTCGGTGCCGAGCAGTACGGCATCGGGATCACCAAGGGCCGGGACGACCTGGTGCGCCAGGTCAACGCCACGCTCGAACGTATTCGAGCGGACGGAACCTGGAACCGGATCTACGATCGGTGGTTGTCGGTACTCGGCGAGTCCCCGGGCGCGCCGTACCCGACGTACGTGAACTGACCACCGACACCCGGGACGGTCCGAGGCGATGGAAGACCCAGCGGCGACTGTTGCAGCCGAGCGCCCCGCCATGACCGTTGCCACCGAGCGCCCCGCCGCGACCGTCGGTGCCGAGCGCCCCGCCGCGACCGTCGGTGCCGTGCGCCCGGCGGCGACCAGCGCCCTGGTCCGCGAGAATCCGTCGGGTCCGATGCGTAGGGCACGCACCAAACGCACCTCGGGACAACGCCGCCGCCTGGGCAACGGCCTCGTCGAGGTGCCGCAGGTGGAGGTGGCCGATCCCGCGAAGGCGGTGATGGCCGACCCCCGCGTTCCCGAGAGCAAACGCTTCTGCTGGAAGTGCTCGGAGCCGGTGGGGCGCAGCCATGGCGACGAGCCCGCACAGTCGGCCGGCGAATGTGACCGGTGTGGAACGCATTTCGACTTCGCCCCGCTGCTCGAACCGGGCGTGATGGTGGCCGGGCAGTACGAGGTGCAGGGGTGCATCGCACACGGCGGGTTGGGGTGGATCTACCTCGCGATCGACCGCAACGTCTCCGATCGCTGGGTGGTGCTGAAAGGTTTGCTGCACTTCGGCAACGCGGAGGCCCACGCGGTGGCCGTCGCAGAGCGGCAGTTCCTGGCCGAGGTCACCCACCCCGGCATCGTCAAGATCTACAACTTCGTCGAGCACCCGCGCCCCGACGGCTCACGCACCGGCTACATCGTCATGGAGTACGTCGGCGGGCGGACCCTGCGGGAGATCATGAACGACTCCGCCGGCGACGGGTCGGGATCGACGATGCCCGTCGAGCAGGCGCTGGCCTACATGCTCGAGGTGATGCCCGCTCTGGCGTACCTGCATTCGATCGGGTTGGCCTACAACGACCTCAAGCCCGAGAACGTGATGGTCACCGAGGATCAGATCAAGCTGATCGACCTCGGCGCGGTGTGCGCGCTCGAGGACTACGGCTTCCTGTACGGCACCGCCGGCTACCAGGCTCCGGAGATCATCAGCACCGGGCCGACGGTGGCGTCGGACATCTACACCGTCGGCCGCACGCTCGCCGTGCTCACCCTGGACATGCCGAGCGAGGCCGGTCGCTACCTCGACGGCCTCCCCGCGGACGATCCGCTGCTGGCCGAGCGTGAGTTCTTCCGTCGACTGCTTCGGCGCGCCATCGATCCCGATCCCGCTGCACGGTTCACCTCCGCCGACGAGGCGGCGGCGCAGATGGCAGGGGTGCTGCGTGAGATCCTCTCGGCCGACACCGGCGACGCGCATCCCGCCCTGAGCACCGTGTTCTCCCCGCAGCGAACCACGTTCGGCACCGACGAGTTGATCGCCACCACCGACGTCTACCTCGACGGGCTCGAGCGTTCACCGCTGCTGAACACGCGCGATACCGTTGCGGCGCTGCCGGTTCCGCTGATCGACCCGTCCGAACCGGGGGGTCGCCTGATGGGTGCAGCAGTGCACAGCGAGCCCGAGCAGACCCTCGATCAACTTGCACACGTGCGCGCGTCGGTGGTGAGCAGTCCGCAGCTCGGGCAGGCACTGGCCTCGATCGAGGCCGTACTCACCGAGGCCCGCGCGTACCTGGATCTGTCCGAGGGGGAGGCCGCGCGCAGCGTTCTGCAGCGTATCGATTCCGTCGTCGGGAACTGGCGGGTCGACTGGCATCGGGGCATGGCGGCGTTGTTGACGGGCCGATACGCCGACGCCGCCGAGACGTTCGACCGCGTCCTCGACGCCGTGCCCGGTGAGATCGCCCCCAAGCTTGCGCTCGCCGCCACCGCCGAGCTGGCCGCGCAGCGGGCTGTCGCCGACGAGACCGAGCGGGCCAAGTGGGGCGACGACGCCGAGGCTCTCTACGCCGCGATCTGGCGCACCGATCGCGGAATCATCAGTGCCGCATTCGGTCTCGCTCGCCGCCAGAGTGCGCGTGGCGCGGTGATCGACGCCATCATCACCCTCGACCAGGTGCCGCCGACCTCCCGCCACTTCGCGATGGCCCGCATGACCGGGGTGCTGTCCCTGCTGTCGGGCCCGGCTGCGGATCTCGAGGAGGCGTCGCTGCACGAGGCCGCACGGCGGACCGAGTCTCTCTCACCTCGCGAGTCTCGCGCCCTGCAACTGCGCGCCCGTGTGCTCGGCGCGGCGCTCGAGTGGATGGAGGCAGGGCACACCCCGGAGTTCGACGGTGACCTGTTGGGGGTGGCCTTCACCCGCGAGGGCCTGCGGACCGGAACCGAGACCGCCCTGCGCTCCCTGGCCCGCACCGCCAAGACGCGCCGTCACCGCTACGCCCTGGTGGACCTCGCCAACGCCGTGCGACCCAGGTCTCTGTTCTGACGGCTTCCATCACGCCACCGCGTAGCCGGGTGCGCGGTGGGCGTCCGGGTCGGGCTCTCGCCCGCTCCGATCACCGCCCAGTGGGTCGCTTCCGATGGCCAGCGGTGTGGGCAGTGGCGGTGCGGTGGTGACGTAGGTGTGGCCAGGGGTGGCGTGGGTGATGGTGTGGCGCCCGGTTCCGGAAGCCGCTTCCGTCGTGGTGCGGTGGGTGAGGCCGGGGGCGTCCTTGATGAGGTTGCAGGTGGTGCAGCGTCCACCGCCGTTGTCGGCCGTGGTGGGTCCGCCGTGGCTGTGCGGGGTGGTGTGGTCGTGGTGCGCGATGGGATTGTCGCAGAACGGGGTTCGGCATATCCCGCCGTCACGTAGGTCGATCAGGGTGGCCAGGGCGGTGGGGAACGTGCGTGATCTCGACGTGGTGGCGGTCAGTGCCCCGGTGGTGGGCGTGGCGTAGATCAGCCGCAATGCGGTGGTGGTGTTTCCCGACAGATGGGCACGCGCTTGGTCGAGCTGCCCCGACAGTTCCGTGGTGGCGGCGGTGAGTGCTGCGTTGGTGGCGGTGAGGTCGGCGAGGTGCCCCACGAGGTCGAAGATCACGTCGGTGAGGTGTTCGGGGTCGGTGCTGTCGAGCTCTGCCACATACGAGGGTGGCGGTGGGAGTGGCGATCCTGGCGCCGGTGCCGGGCGTCGTCCTGATTCCGGTGGTCGCGATCCCTGCGGTGGCAGGTCGGTCAATTGGGCGTCGCGGGCGGCGGCTCCGTAATCGGGTGCACTCGGTCGAGGTGGGTCGCCGTCCTCGAGGATCGGCAGCGGGTCCGGCACCCGATCCGGGGCGCCAGGTGCCGGCGGCGCGAGGACCGACGTGTGCACCAGGCGTCGGGCCAGGGCCGCGGGGATGGTGGTGCCGTCCCCCAGGCGTGCAGCGCCGGAGCCACCGGCGAGAAGGGTGTGATCGGAGACCACCAGGCTTACGGTGAACGGCACTGCGTCTGCCACCGACTGTCCGGTGAGGCGGGTGACGGCGAGGTCGGTCATGATCTGGCCGTGACTGCGCCCGGCCGGGTCCCCGGTGGCGATGACCTGCGCTGCCCGCGCCCGCAAAGCGCCGATGATCGCCGCGCACTGCTCCACCGGGGCGGTGATGCTGATCCGCGCCATCCCGTCCGGGCATGGTGTGCACCCCACCCGCCGGCCCCTTACCGCGGCGTCCCGTCGCGCGGTGATGCTGTCGGAGTCGATGGCACTGACCCATGCAGTGATCACATTGCGCAACGTAGCGGTGCCCGCGCCCACCACCTGGTCTCGGTGGTCGCGAATGTGTTCGTCCAGGGCTGCGCGGCCCTCCGGGTCGAGTACCGCTGCGGCATCGGCGATCACGTGAGCAGAGCTTGTCAGATGGTTTGTGTGAGGCAGGTGTGTTCCTGATTGAAAGCCGAGACACTGAT
>NZ_JBUEQF010000013.1:0-87222 GCF_054979605.1 Rhodococcus sp. AZ1 | reverse complement strand
ATGCGTCCACGCGTTGCCCCAGCACTCGTCACTGACATCACATCAGCATCATCCACCTCGACTGTCGCACCAGCAAACCCGGATGTCCGATTCGCACCGATCAGGGCACCAACCGTGACCATTACGTTATTTCCGGTTCGGGCGTGTTTTCCGGGGCCTTCGCCGATGGTGCAAATCCGCAGGTATCGTGTGCGGAAGATTGTTCAGACACACAATCGGAAGAACCCGCGCTTTCATCCACCGGCGCAATCGGCAATCGGAAAGTAGACCGCATGGCAAAGCAAGTCGTGGTTCAGCTGATCGATGATCTCGATCAGGAACCCATCGACGGGGACGGCGAACACATCGAATTCGCCATCAACGGCGTCGAATACTCCATCGACCTCAAGGACGCGAACGCGAAGGTCTTTCACGACACCATCGGCTACTACATCGGTTTCGCCACCAAACTCGCCCCCGCCCGCACCAACCGCAGGTCTGCGGCGACGCCCGACGAGACCAGCACGATCAGGGCCTGGGCCAGGGAGAACGGCTACAACGTCTCCGGACGCGGCCGCATCCCCGCCGAGGCCAGGGCGGCGTACGCCGCCGCAACGGCCTAGTTCGCTCCCGACACCCGACACCACACCAGAAGGAAACAGACATGGGCAAGCAGCTCTACGTCGAAGTCATCGACGACATCGACGGAACGGTGCTCGACGACGGTGGTGAACGAATCACCTTCGCCGTGGGTGGAAACCGGTACGAAATCGACCTCGGTGAGAAGAATGCCGCCGAGTTCTACCGCGCGATGGATCTGTATGTTCGGCACGCCGCCCGCGTCGGGTCGCGATCAGCGGCAGCAAAAGCCGCGAAATCGGGAACGGGCCGTTCGGTTCGTGCGCCCGATCAGCTGAGGGCCATTCGCGAGTGGGCTCGCAGTAATGGCTACGAGGTGTCCGCGCGGGGCCGGATCCCCGCCGAGGTGGAGCAGGCGTTCGACGCGGCACACTGAATCGGAGAACTGGACGAACAACATCAACTCGGTGTGGGCGGTGCCGACACCGAGTTGATGTTGTTCATGGCGAGAACTCGCCTGGGAAAGTCGATCCCCCGATCGAGAACGCACGGGATGAGTCAACCCGTGCGGGGTGGATCAGAAGAGGGACCGCCCGAACAGCAGCCCCACCAGACCCGTCGTGATCGCGATGAAGACGTACAGCCCACCCCTGATCGGGTCGCCTGCCGAGGCGCCCTCCTGCAGCCAGCCGATGATGTCCACCGAACCCATGACCCAACTCCTTACCTTACGTACGAAAATCTAACGATTTACTAAGTACCGATCGGTACTTAGTTTGCAAATCTTCCATCCTGTTACGCCAAGCGTGGCCCCGGACGGGAACCGTCTCAGAGAATCGATCTTCCGAAAAGCGCGAGGATCCCAGCGGCACCGACCGAGATGACGAGGAACAGCGGTGTCCTGATCGGGTCGCCTGCCCCCGCGCCCTCCCGTAGCCAGTTCAAGATGTCCACCGAACCCATAGCTCAACTCCCTGCCTCGCGAACGAAAAACCAACGATTTGCAAAGTACCATCCGGTACCTATTTTGCAAACCCTCCAGGCTGTTTCGATCGTGAACGCGGAGTCAGAACGACGGTCTGCCGAACAGGATCCCGATGATCCCGCCCGCGATGGCCAGGAAGTTCACGAGCCCTCCCCGAATCGGATCACCCGCCGACGCACCTGCGACCAACCAATTGACGATGTCGACCGAACCCATGACGAACCCCCCGTTGTGTGCTGTCGGATTGACCGCGCGAAAATATCAGGGAGCAGAGCGAGAAGTGGCGGAAATGCAGAAGCGAGCCCGTAGGGCCCGCTTCTGTCGATCATGTGGAGCTCGATCGTGGGTGGAGCTAAGGGGACTCGAACCCCTGACCCCCACACTGCCAGTGTGGTGCGCTACCAGCTGCGCCATAGCCCCGTATTCGGTTGTGCGTGCAGGCGGTTGACCACCGCTGAACGCTCGACCGAAGCTACACCATCGTCGGGACCGCCAACAAATCGCTTCCCGGCCGTCGCCTACAGGTCCGCAACCCAGTTGGGGTTGGAGTTGGTGTCGACGATCGCCCCACCGACCACCACGGTCGGCGTGCCCTGTCCCCCGGCGGCAGTGAGGGCCTTGGACGCCGCGTCGGCGTTCGATGCGGCCGCCCCGATGCCCGCTCCGGCTTCGATACACCCGGCCGCAGCCTCGCCGGCGCCGGAGTTGCGCGCCAGCGTCGCCAACTCGTCGTTGGTGCGATCGCTCTTTCCCTGCTCCGCCGGTTGAAAGCCCCGATCGAAGAGTCCCGCGTGGAACTTCGAGTACGCCGCGCCGGTCGCATTGGTGGCCACGCATTCGGAGGCTGCGACGGCGCGGGTGCTGTAGTCGCCGCTCGCGGAGGCCCGGTTGAGGAAGTCGAGCATGTGGTAGCGAACCGTGATCGTGCCCGCGTCGAGCTTCTGCGCGATCTCCTGCCCGTGGGTTCGTTCCAACTCGGCGCAGAACGGGCAGAGCGCATCCTCATAGATGTCGACGACCTTGCTCGCCGTGGGTGAGCCGAGGGTGACCACCCCCGCGTCGAGTCGAACCTGCACGGCAGGGTTGCGCACCGACCCGTAGCCGTCGGCGCGCGGCGTTGCCGTGGCGGCGCTGGACGGCGCGGTGTCGGGCTGCTGCACGATCGCCAGCGCCACGATGGCCCCGACGACCAGAACAGCGATCGCCCCGAGGATGTACGAGCTGCGGCTCGACGCGGTCATGTTGCCCGGGTTGCGTGTGCTGCTCACACCACAACTGTGGCACGGGCACTGCGGCCTCGGCCACGAGCCTCCCGCCGGCAGGTGCGACTACCGGGGATCCTTCCGGGGCCGCGCCATGGTCTCCGGTGCCCGAATCCAGCCCACGGCGGCCAGGAGCACGATCGCCCCGGCCACGCCGAAGGCAACGTCGAAGGAGACGAACTCGACCAGTACACCGGCCGCGAGTGGGCCGAGCACTCCGCCCACATCGGCCGCCATCTGGTACGCCGCCAGCACCGAACCGCCTCGCGCCCGCGATCCGATGATGTCGGCGATCGACGCCTGCAGCGCGGGTGCCAGAGCCCCCGATCCCAACCCCGCCACGAACGAGAGCACCAGAACCTGAGGAAGGTCCGATGCCGTACCCATCACGGCCGTTGCGACTCCACACACCACCAGACCGCCGATCACGAAGGGGCGGCGTCCGTACCGGTCCGACAGCCGACCCGCCGCGGACAGCACCACCGCGTTGCCCACCGCGTAGACGGCCAACACCACGCCCGTCGCGGCTGGTTCGCGGCCCAGAGAGTCCACCACCAGCAGAGGCACGATTGCCGTGCGGACACCGAGGATCGCCCACCCGTTGGCGAAGTTCGAGACCACTGCCGCCCGGTACGCGCGTGATCGACCTGCCTCCCGCAACGTCAGCACCGCGACGGAGGTCGGTGACGCGAGCCCCTCGCTGCTGGGCTCTCGCAGGGCGGCGAACACGACGGTCGCGGCGATCACGAGGGCGATGGCGTAGGTGATGAACGGTGCCCGAAGCCCGAACTGCACGGTCGCGCTGCCGACCAGCGGTCCCCCGATGGTGCCGAGCAGAAAGCTCGTTCCGTAGAGACCGGCCACCCGCCCACGCATGGACGACGGACTGACACGGATCACGAGTGCGAGCGCGGACACGGTGAACATGGTCGATCCGATTCCGCCGAGCGAACGGAAGATCAACAGCGACAGGTAGTTCGGCGCCGCCGCACACGCGGCGGTCGATGCGGCCACGATCAGCAGACCCACCAGGTACACCGTCCGCTCACCCCACCGCTGAACCAGGGCGCCCGCGGCCGGTGCGAACAGCAGCCGCATGAGTGCGAAGGAACTCACGATCGCGGCCGCCGCGGTGTCGCCCACACCGAATTCGCGCGCGAACAGCGGTAGCGCCGGGGCGACGATGCCGAATCCGAGCGCGATCACCAGGCTCGCCGCGAGCAGAACCCAGATCTCGCGACCGAGGCCGCGGGAACCGGGTCGGGAGCCGGGATCGTCGGAGTCGCTCACGCTCCGGACAGAACGCGCGCGACCAGGTCCCGTGCCGCGGACTGCACCTGCGCCAGGTGCGCCTCGCCCAGGAACGACTCGGCGTAGATCTTGTAGACGTTCTCCGTTCCCGACGGGCGCGCGGCGAACCAGGCGTTCGCGGTGCACACCTTGAGCCCGCCCAGGGCCGCCCCGTTGCCGGGCGCGGCGGTGAGCACCGCGGTGATCGGCTCCCCGGCCAGCTCCGTCGCCGTCACTCGATCGGCATCGAGGGCTGCGAGCAGCGCCTTCTCGTCGCGAGTGGCGGGCGCGTCGGTGCGGGCGTACACCGGCGCGCCATGCGTGCCCGCGAGGTCGGCGTACCGCTGCGACGGCGTCGAACCGGTCACGGCGAGAATCTCCGATGCGAGCAGCGCGAGGGCGATACCGTCCTTGTCGGTGCTCCACACGGTGCCGTCGGTCCGCAGAAGCGAGGCGCCCGCGCTCTCCTCGCCGCCGAACCCGAGCGAGCCGTCCGCGAGACCGGGGACGAACCACTTGAAGCCCACGGGCACCTCGAGCAGGTCGCGACCGAGCGCACCCACCACCCGGTCGATCATCGACGAGCTGACCACCGTCTTGCCCACCCGCGCGGCGGCGGGCCAGCCGGGGCGATGGGAGAAGAGGTAGTCGATGGCCACGGCGAGATAGTGGTTGGGGTTCATCAGGCCCCCGTCCGGGGTGACGATGCCGTGCCGGTCGGCGTCGGCGTCGTTACCGGTGGCGATGTCGAACGAGTCCCGCAGGGCGATCAACGACGCCATCGCGTTCGGGGAACTGCAGTCCATCCTGATCTTGCCGTCGGTGTCGAGAGTCATGAAGCGCCATGTCGAGTCGACGAGCGGATTCACCACGGTGAGGTCGAGATTGTGGCGTGCGGCGATCGCGTCCCAATAGTCAACGCTCGCCCCACCCAGTGGATCGGCGCCGATCCGCACCCCCGCCGACCGCACGGCGTCGAGGTCGACCACCGACGGTAGATCGTCGACGTACGTTCCGAGGAAGTCGTAGGTGTGCACCGAACCGGCACGGGCGGCGGCGAGCGAGACCCGTCGCACGGTCGAGACCCCAGCGCGCAGAATCTCGTTGGCACGATCGGCGATGGCGCGGGTGGCATCGGAGTCGGCCGGACCGCCGTGCGGAGCGTTGTACTTGAAGCCTCCGTCGCGCGGCGGATTGTGCGACGGGGTCACCACGATCCCATCCGCGAGACCAGCGGGACCGGAGGCGTTGTGTCGCAGGATCGCGTGGCTCACGGCCGGGGTGGGGGTGTAGCGCTCCCCCGAGTCGACGAGCACCTCGACGTCGTTCGCAGCGAGCACCTCGAGGGCGGTGACCCACGCCGGCTCGGACAGCGCGTGTGTGTCCCGTCCGATGAACAGCGGGCCCGTGGTGCCACGGGCCGCCCGGTACTCCACGATGGCCTGCGTGGTGGCCACGATGTGCGCCTCGTTGAATGCGGCGTCCAGGCTCGAACCGCGATGCCCGGAGGTTCCGAACGCGACGGCCTGATCGGGGTCGTCGACGTCCGGGGTCACGGTGTAGTAGGCCGTCACCAGGTGTGCGGGGTCGATCAGATCCTCCGGCCGAGCCGGTAGGCCGGCGCGCTCGTGAGCCACGGTGATCTCCTTCTGCCGCCGAACGCGATCGGCGTCCGGATCGCTGCGACGCTCCCCGATGTCAGACCCTAGACCGCACAGACCCCAGACCGCACAGACCCCAGACCGCACAGACCCCCGGTTGGCTCAGTCGGGCGGCATTCGGGAGAACTCGGCCACCGCGATCACGTCGTCGACGGCGGCGGTCAGCACCGCCACCCGCTCGTACACCGACGGGGCCGCCAGTACACGAAGTTTGTCCGCCGGCCCCAGTGGCAGAACCGACGCCACGGTGTAGACCGCCTCGGACGACCCGCCCGGGGTGAGGGAGGTGCTGGCCAACAGATCCAGAGCGGGCAGGCTCGGCTCGTCCAGACCGCGTTCGGCGGCGATCTCGCCCAGCAGCGTCAGCAGCTCACGGACCTTGTCGATCAGGGCGGTGACCTCGGGGACCTCCATGTGCGGCTCGTCCGGCCACGTTTCGACACGGGCCCGCGGATAGGGGTCGTCGTCGAGCCACTCGGTGATTCGGATGCGCTCACTGCCCACGCATTCGAGCACGTAGCGGCCGTCGTCGAGCGGAACGCAGCGGGTGATGTCGGCGACCGTGGCCACGTTCTCGCGGCTGTCACCGCCGCCCACCTCGTGACCTCGCTCGATGAGAACCACACCGAAGCGTGGGCCGTGCGGGGAGGTCATGCAGCGATCGACGAGTGCGCGGTAGCGGGGTTCGAACACGTGCAGCGGAAGGGGTTCTCCCGGAAGCAACACCGATCCGAGGGGGAACATCGGGAGGTCGTCGATCCGACCGGCGGGCGCGCTCATGGTTCCAGCATGCCCCGGGCACGCGGGCGCCGCGCCGCAGCCGAGCGACCCCCGGGGAAGGATGGTGATCATGACCGAGACACGCCCGTTCGACGTGTGGGCTCCGCGGCCGTCGACTGTGTCGCTGTGGCTGGGCGGGACCGTTCACACCATGACCCGCGACGACGACGGATGGTGGCGCACCGCAGTCCCCGCCCGGGTCGGCGATCGGTACGGATTCCTCCTCGACGGCGACGACACGGTGGTCCCGGACCCACGCTCGGCTCGCCAACCCGACGGCGTCCACGCGCCGTCGGCGGTGCACGATCTCGACCCCGGCCTCTGGACCGACGACCACTGGACCGGGCGTGACCTGGCCGGCTCGGTGCTCTACGAGCTGCACATCGGGACCTTCACCGAGCAGGGCACGTTCGACGCCGCCATCGGCCGCCTCGATCATCTTCTGGATCTCGGGGTCACCACGGTGCAGGTGATGCCCATCAACGCCGTGAACGGCACGCGAAACTGGGGCTACGACGGCGTGCTGTGGTACGCGGTGCACGAGCCCTACGGCGGTCCCGACGGGTTCGCCCGCCTGGTCGACGCCTGCCATGCGCGGGGCCTGGCCATGGCCCTCGACGTGGTCTACAACCATCTGGGGCCGTCGGGCAATCATCTCGGTCGATTCGGCCCGTACACCGGCGAGGGCTCCACCACCTGGGGTGAGGCGATCAACATCGCCGGCCCTGGCTCGGACGTGGTGCGCCGCTACATCCTCGACAACGCGCTGCGGTGGTTCGAGGACTTCCACGTGGACGCACTGCGGCTCGATGCGGTACACGCACTACACGACACCACGGCAATGCATCTGCTCGAGGAATTGGCGGCCGAGACCGACCGACTCTCGGCGCATCTGCGTCGTCCCCTGAGCCTGATCGCCGAGAGCGACCTCAACGACCCCCGGCTGATCACACCCCGCGCGGCCGGCGGATACGGCTTGGCGGGGGCGTGGAACGACGACGTCCACCATGCGGTGCACGCTGCGGTGTCCGGGGAGCGCCAGGGCTACTACGGCGACTTCGGCTCGCTCGGCACCCTGGCCACGACGCTCACACGCGGGTACTTCCACGCCGGTACCCACTCGAGCTTCCGCGGTCGCCGACACGGACGGCCGATCGACACCCGGGCGGTGCCCGCGAGCCGCCTTCTCGCCTACACCACCACCCATGATCAGGTGGGGAACCGGGCTCTCGGGGACCGGCCGGGCGCCTACCTCGACGGCGGCCGACTGGCCATCAAGGCAGCACTGGTCCTGCTCTCGCCGTTCACCCCGATGCTGTTCATGGGTGAGGAGTGGAACGCCTCCACGCCGTTCCAGTTCTTCACCTCCCACCCCGAACCCGAACTCGGCGAGGCGACCGCGCGAGGTCGCCGAGCCGAGTTCGCCGAACACGGCTGGGACACCGACGCGATCCCCGATCCGCAGGACCTCGCAACGTTCGCGCGATCGACGCTGCGGTGGTCCGAGGTCACCGAGACCGCACACGCCCGCATGCTCGCGTGCTACCGCGACCTGCTGCGCCTACGCCGCGAGTACTCCGAGTTGAGCGATCCCACCTTCGCCTCGGTTCGGGTGGAGTTCGACGAGGCTCGGCACTGGATCGCCGTCCACCGAGGGGAGAGGGTGACCCTGGTGGCCAACCTCGCCGCCGAGCCGGTGGACGTCCCGGTCGATGGACGGCCGATCCTGTGGTGGGACGCACCGACGTTCGCCGAACCCGGCGTCGTCACCGTCACGCCTCACTCCTTCGTGGTGCTCGCCGCCTGAGTCCGCTCGCCGAGCAACCTCATCACCAGCACGGCAGTGAGGGTGAGAACGAGGGCGGTGACGATGGACGCCACGTGCATTCCGTCGACAAACGCGGCGCGCGCCGTGGTCAGCAGCGTCTGGCCCTGCGCACCAGGGAGCGCCTGCGCTGCCGAGACCGCGCCGCCGAGGGTTTCGCGTGCCTGCGCAGCGACGGCCCCGGGGAACGCGCCGACGTCGATGCCGCCCCGGTAGATCGCCATCACCACCGATCCGAGGATGGCGACACCGCTGGCGATGCCGAGCTCGTACGCCGTCTCCGACACCGCCGACGCAGAACCCGCTCGTGCGGACGGGACCGATCCGACGACGAGGTCCGCGGACAGGGTCAGCGCGAGACCGGCCCCGAACCCGACGAGCGCGAAGCCCACGATGAACAGGGCGGGGCCACCCTCGGCGCGCAGGCCTACCAGCAGCAGGGCCCCGGCGGCGGCGACGAGCAGGCCCCACACCAGCACCGTGCGCGGGGCGTACCAGCGAACCAGGGCGCCGGCGCCCAGCGACGACACGATCGACATCGCGGTGCCGGGCACCAGGAGCAGGCCCGCTTCGAGCGCTCCGACCCCCAGCACGCCCTGCAGATACTGCGCGCCGAAGAAGAGCACGCCGGTGAGCGCGAAGATCGAGAGCAGGTTGGTCAGCACGGCCGTGGTGAAGCGTCGCTCGGCGAAGAGGTCGAGTTCGATCATCGGGTGCTCGAGCCGCATCTGACGACGGACGAATGCGACACCGGCGAGGACGGCGACCGCAGTGATGCCGAGAAGCATCGCGCTGGGGCCGTGCAGGGCGATCTCCTTGATCACGAACACGGCGGGCACCATCGTCGCGATGGACAACCCGGCGCTGAGGAGGTCGAATCGGCCGGGGTTCGGGTCCCGTGACTCGGGGATCACCATCGGCCCCACCACCACCAGCACCGCCATGATGGGCATGTTGATCAGGAACACCGAGCCCCACCAGAAGTGCTCGAGCAGCCAGCCGCCGAGCACCGGCCCGCCTGCGGCACCGCCGCCGGCCATCGCGCTCCACACGCCGATGGCGGTGGTGCGTTGACGAGGGTCGTCGAAGATCGTGCGGATCAGGGCGAGGGTGGCCGGCATCAGCGTCGCTCCCGCGACGCCCTGGAGCGCGCGGGCGGCGATCAGCATCACCGGGTCGACGGCGAACGCGGCGAGAACCGATGCCGCACCGAAGCCGACGGCGCCGATCATCAGCAGCTTCCGGCGTCCGATGCGGTCGCCGAGGGTGCCCATGGTCACCAGCAGGCCGGCGAGGACGAACGAGTACACGTCGATGATCCACAGCAGTTCCGCACTGCTGGGCGCAAGTGATGCGCTGACGAACGGGATGGCGATGTCGAGCACCGTGCCGTCGACGGCGATCAACAGCACTGCGAAGGCAAGCACTACCAGTGCCAGCCAATCCTTGGCGGTGGCCTGTCGGTACTCCTGCGGCTGCGGGCGGGCAGCCGTCGCGCTGGTCATGACGCTTCCTCACATTTTCTCTCGGGTTGAACCACAGTTCGTCTACCGTCCGGACGGTACAGCGATGGTGACGATAGCAAACAACCGTCCCACCGGTACAGTTATTTCCCATGGCGTCCGGAACCCGCGATCGCATCCTCGACGCGCTCGAGGGCATCCTGCTCGACCGCGGCATGTCCGCCGTCACCCTCGAGGCCGTCGCCGCCGCCGCCGACGTGTCCAAGGGCGGCCTGCTCTACCACTTCCCCAGCAAGGACGCGATGCTCGCCGCCATGGTCCGCCGACTCGGCGACCGAGCCGACGAGCAGCGAGCACAGGCTCAGGCCACGGGCACCTCGCTGGCCGAGTGGTATCTCGAGGTCCCCGACGCCGCGTCCACCGACGACGCCGCCCTGTTCCGATCGACGGTCGCAGCCCTGCGCAGCGTCGAGGGTCGCGGCACGATCGAGGCCCAGCGCGAGCCGGATGCCGACTCGGCCGACGTCCAGACCGCCGTGGTGGAGGTGATGCGCCTGTGGGACAAAGGAATTCAGGACGAGATCGGAGATCCGGTCCAGGCGGAGATCATTCGACTGGTCGGTGACGGGATCTACTTCGCCGCTCTGCTCAACCTCCCGCTACCGGATGCGGATCTGCATGCTCGCGTGGTCGCGCGGATTCTCGGCCGGGAGCCCGGAAGCGGGGAGAACCGGGCGTGAGCGACTACGACGAGCCACACGTGGCGACCGTGGACACCCTGCTGTACGGCGACGTCGTGATCGAGAGCACCGAGAACACCGTCGTGGCGTTCTACAGCGACTCCCCCGACCCGCGAGTTCACTTTCGGCGGCTCGGCGAACGCACGCGCACGTCGACACCTCTGGGCACCCGCACCTCGAGCGCGATCGCGGCCTCGATCGGCGACGAGAGCATCACCGTCACCGCGGGGCGCGCGCGTCTGCTCAGGCGCTCCTTTCGCGTTCGACTGCAGTTCGGCGGTCGGGACCTGACGCTGGCAGCACGAAGCCTCGCGGACAGCTACCTCCTCGACGGGCCGAAAGACAACGGGGACAATGCATTCGGTACCCTCACACGCCTGGCCGGCGGCGCGGTCGACATGGAGTGGTCGGTTCCCTTCACGTTGGGTGGACGAACCATCGAGCCACCGGTGCCCGGCCGCGAGGACGTGCTCGTGGCGGTGGCCGCCGCGGTGGCCTTCGGTACCGGCGGTCTGTCGCTGACCACGATCGTCATGGGCGCCGTAGAGGCCCTGCTGCCCTGACGTGCGGGCGGGCCGGTCGAGCGTCTCAGGTGAGGTAGCGGTACGCGGGAGTGCCGGGCTCGAGGTGCTCGACACTGATCGGTGAGTCGGCCATGCGCTCGAGCAGCGGCCCCAGCCCCTGCGCCGATCCCAGCTCGATACCGACCAGCGCCGCTCCGGTCTCCCGGTTGTTGCGCTTGACGTACTCGAACGTGGTGATGTCGTCGTCCGGCCCGAGCACGTCTGTGAGGAACGCTCGCAGCGAACCGGGTTCCTGAGGGAAGTCCACGAGGAAGTAGTGCTTGAGGCCCTTGTGCACGAGGGAGCGCTCGAGGATCTCACCGTAGCGGGAGACGTCGTTGTTGCCTCCCGACACCAGCGCCACCACCACCTCGTTCGGCTCGAACCTCGCGCCCTCGAGTGCGGCGACGGCCAGCGCCCCGGCGGGCTCGGCGATGATCCCGTCGTTCTGATACATCTCCAGCATGGCGGTGCAGATGGCACCCTCGTCGATCTGACCGATCCGGAACGACGGCCCGTCGGTGCGGTCCGCGCGGTGACCGACCACACGGGCGCCGAGTGCGGTGACCGCAGCGAACGGCACCGCGCCGACACGCTTGACCGACGCCCCGTCCACGAACGGATCGATGTCGGTCAGAGTCACCGGTTCTCCCGCGATCAGCGCCGCCGCCATCGATGCCGCCCCCGCCGGTTCGACACCGAGGATCGACGTGCCGGGCGACCGCTCGCGCAGGTAGGTGGCCACACCCGTGAGGCAGCCGCCACCACCGACGGGGAGGATCACGGTGCCGGGCGCCTCGGGCAGTTGGGCGAGCATTTCACGGCCCACAGTTCCCTGACCTGCGGCGGTGCGAACATCGTCGAACGGCGGGACGATGGTGGCGCCGGTGCGGGAGACGTCGGCGGCCGCGGCCTCGGCGGCGGCGTCGTACGTGATGCCGGTGGGGATGACCTCGACGAACTCGCCGCCGTGGAAGGCGATGCGGTCACGCTTCTGCCGCGGGGTGTTGGTGGGAACGTAGATGCGTCCGTGCACCTGCAGGCGGCGGCAGGAGAACGCGACGCCCTGGGCGTGGTTGCCGGCGCTGGCCGCCACCACCCCTGCCGCCCGCTCGGCCTCGCCGAGTTGGACCATCAGGTTGTACGCCCCGCGCAGCTTGTACGACCGCACGCGCTGCAGATCCTCACGCTTGAGATAGACCCGCGCACCGGTCGTCGCGGACAGCCGCTCGCTGTACTCGAGCGGCGTCACGGCGACCACGTCGGCGATGCGCTCGGCGGCAGCGTCGACCTCGTCCGCGGTCAACCCCGCGATCGCCGCCACTTCACTGATCTCGGTCACCGGATCATGGTGTCACCCGGCAGGCGGCGACGCTGGATCGGGTGTGCCGCGGTCAGCGGCGACTCAGCACGAAGACCGGGATCTCACGATCGGTTCGGCGCTGGTAGCCCTCGTAGTCGGGGAAGGCCGCCACCGCCCGCTCCCACCACAGCGCCTTCTCGTCGCCGGTGACCTCCCGCGCCACCATGTCCCACTTCTCGGTGCCGTCGCGCAGCGCCACCGCGGGGTCGGCGACCACGTTGTGGTACCAGACGGGATGCTTGGGCGCGCCGCCGAGCGAGGCCACCGCGGCGTACTCGCCGTCGTGCTCGACCCGCATCAGCGGGGTGATCCGCGTCTTGCCCGACCTGCGCCCGGTGGTGAACAGCAGAACGACGGGCATGCCCCTCATCGTGGTGCCCTCGGTGCCGCCCGAACTCTCGTAGAGCTCGGCCTGATCGGCCGCCCAGTCCGATGTACTGCGTTCGTAGTCCTCGTTCAGTGCCATGACTGCACTCCACACCATCGACGAGTAGTCGGCAACGACATCGACCGGGCGGATACACGTTGTGCCCACCTATGAGCGAAAGCGAGCGCTTGGCCACCCATCCGGGGATCGTCGATCGTGTCGGACCCACATGACACCGTGCGCGTATGGACGACACCGCCCAGCTGCGCGGCACCGAGTTGCGCTACGCACTGACAGACCACCTGCACCGACACGGCCAGCAGACCATCGCCGAACTCGTGGACGGCCTGACCGCCCGAGGCTTCGTCCTCATGGGAAACCCATCCAAGACTGTGTCCGACGCCCTTCGCTGGGAGATGGGGCACTCGCGCATCAAGCGGGTCCGCCGCGGTGTGTACGCCCCGTGCACGATGCCCCGGTCGACGCGGTATCGGATCGACCGTCGCGTGCGCTCGCTGAACACTCATGCGGCGCAACTGCGGGCCCGGCGACCGTCGGGACCATGTCGGTAGCCGTCGGCACCGCGTTGCCCCCGGCTGTACCCACAGACCCAATTCGCTGAAAGGTGGGCACAAGGACCACCGGCAGGGGCCGGGCCTGCTGCTGGTGCACGAGGGTCGCCGCACCGAGCCAGGACCCGATCCAACACCAACATCGGTACCGATACCCCGCATACCCGGATACTGGTGTGCATGACCATTCGCTCCGCTGCCCGGGTTCTGCTGGGAACCTTCCTGACCTTCGCCGGGCTCAGTCACCTGATCTGGGCGCGCACCGAGTTCCGCGCCCAGGTTCCGGGATGGGTGCCGTTGCCCGTGGACTTCGTGGTGGTGGCGTCCGGGATCGTGGAGGTTGCCCTCGGTCTGAGCTTGATCTTCCTCGTGCGTCACGCGGCGGTAGTGGGCTGGATCGTGGCGGCGTTCTTCGTCGCCATCTTCCCCGGGAACATCTCCCAATATGTCACGGGCACATCAGCTTTCGGCCTCGACACCGACAGTGCCCGCGCGATCAGGCTGCTGTTCCAACCCCTGTTGATCGCGTGGGCCCTGTGGTGCACCGGGGCGTGGGCGGCCCGGCCGGCAGTCCTCAGGCGGACAGGCAGCTCGGGCCCAGCAACGCCTTGAGATCACCCATCAGAGCCGACGACGGTGTCACCCGCAGACTGTCGTCGAGCTTGAGCATGGTCACCCGCTCCCCCGAGATCAGCCGCAGGTGCACGTCCGCCGAACCCGGGTGGCTGGCGAGTACACGCTTGAGGGCTCCGACCTTGTCTGCGGTGCACAGCCGGGTGGGCAGGCTCACCGCGAGCGGCTTGGCCACGCCGATCGCGGAGAGGTCCGGCACGGCGAGATCGTTGACGATGAGCGAGGTGCGATCGTCCTTGCAATTGACCCGCCCCTTGATCAGCACCACCGCGTCCTCGGCGACATCACCACCGAGCACCGAGTAGGCCTGCGGGAAGAACAACACCTCGATACCGCCGGTGAGGTCTTCGAGCTGAGCCGAGGCCCAGGTCAGACCGTTCTTGTTCACCCGGCGGTTGACCGACGCCAGGATCCCGCCGACGGTGACCTGCGTTCCGTCCTTGACCGCGCCCTCGAGGATCGCCGGGATCGAGGTGTCCGACTGCGCCGCCAGCACGTGCTCGACCCCGCTGAGCGGATGCCCGGAGACGTACAGCCCCAACATCTCCCGCTCCAGCGCCAGCCGATGCTTGGTCTCCCACTCCTCGTCGGGGACCTTGACGTTGAACACCGAGGCGATGGACTCGTCGGCGTCGACGCCGCCGAACAGGTCGAACTGCCCGATCGCCTCGGCCTTCTTGGTGCCGAGAACCGCGTCGATGGCGTCTGCGTGAATCATCATCAGCCCGCGCCGCGGATGGCCCAGCGAGTCGAAAGCACCTGCCTTGATGAGGGATTCGGTGACCTTCTTGGTGCATGCCGTGGTGTCGATCTTGGCCAGGTAGTCCGAGAAATCGGTGAACTTCGACTTCTCCTTTCGGGCAGCGACGATCGAGGCCACCACGTTCGATCCGACATTGCGTACCGCGCCGAGGCCGAAGCGAATATCGGTGCCCACCGAGGCGAAGTTCAGCTCCGATTCGTTGACATCCGGCTGCATCACGGTGATGCCCAGTTTGCGGCAGTCGGCGAGGTAGATCGCGGCCTTGTCCTTGTCGTCGCCGACGCTGGTGAGCAGGCCCGCCATGTACTCGGCCGGATAGTTGGCCTTGAGGTAGGCCGTCCAGAAGGACACCAGGCCGTACCCGGCGGCGTGCGACTTGTTGAACGCGTACCCGGCGAACGGGAGCACGGTGTCCCACAGAGCCTTGATCGCGGCCTCCGAGAAGCCGTTGTCGAGCATGCCCTGCCGGAAACCGGCGTAGGCCTCCTCAAGGACCGAGAGCTTCTTCTTGCCCATGGCCCGCCGAAGGATATCGGCCTGACCGAGGCTGTACCCGGCCACCTTCTGCGCGATCTGCATGATCTGCTCCTGATACACGATCAGGCCGTACGTGTCCTCGAGAATCTCCTTGAGCGGCTCCTCGAGTTCAGGGTGGATGGGCGAGACCTGCTGACGCCCGTTCTTGCGGTCGGCGTAGTCGTTGTGCGCGTTCATGCCCATCGGGCCGGGCCGGTAGAGCGCGAGCACCGCCACGATGTCGTCGAACCCGGTGGGTTGCATGCGGCGGAGCAGGTCGCGCATCGCGCTGCCGTCGAGCTGGAACACGCCCAGGGTGTCCCCGCGCGAGAGGAGTTCGTATGTTGCGGGGTCGTCGAGAGCGAGCGAGTCGAGATCGAGCTCGATCCCCCGGTTGGCCTTGATGTTGTCGATCGCGTCACCGATCACGGTGAGGTTGCGCAGACCAAGGAAGTCCATCTTCAGCAGGCCGATGTCCTCGCACGACGGATAGTCCCAGCCGGTGATCAGCGCGCCGTCCTGCGGCCGCTTCCACACCGGGATGGTCTCGATCAGCGGCTCGGACGACATGATCACCGCGCACGCGTGCACTCCGGCGTTGCGAATCAGACCCTCGAGGCCGAGGGCGGTCTCGTAGATCTTGGCCACATCGGGGTTCGACTCGATGAGTGCGCGAACCTCCGCGGCCTCCTTGTATCGCTCGTGCTCGGGATCGGTGATCCCCGCGACGGAGATGTCCTTGGCCATGATCGGTGGCGGCAGCGCCTTGGTGATCTGATCGGCGATCGCGAACCCGGGTTGGCCGAACTGCACACGCGCCGAATCCTTGATGGCCGCCTTGGTCTTGATGGTGCCGAAGGTGATGACCTGCGCCACGCGGTCGCCACCCCACTTCTCGGTGGCATACCGCACCATCTCGCCGCGCCGACGATCGTCGAAGTCGATGTCGATGTCGGGCATCGACACGCGTTCGGGGTTGAGGAACCGCTCGAACAGCAGACCGTGCGGGATGGGGTCGATATTGGTGATGCCCATCGCGTAGGCCACCAGCGAACCCGCGGCCGATCCGCGGCCGGGGCCGACACGGATGCCGACCTCCCTGGCGTGGTCGATGAGGTCACCGACCACCAGGAAGTACGCCGGGAACCCCATGTCGAGGATGACATCGAGCTCGAAGTCGACCCGGTCGAGATACTCCTGCGTGGGCCCGTCCGGGAACCGGCGGTGCAAACCGTCCTGCACCACCTTGCGCAGCCAACTGCCCTGCGTGTGACCCTCGGGAACCGGGAAGACCGGCATGCGGTCGCGGTGCTCCCACACCTCGTCGTAGGGCTGCACTCGCTCGGCGATCAGCAGAGTCGACTCGCACGCACCGGGTACCTCGTCGTCCCAGATCGCGTGCATCTCCTCGGCGGACTTGAGGTAGTAGCCGTCTCCGTCGAACTGGAAGCGGTTGGGGTCGCTGAGGGTCTTGCCGGTCTGAACGCACAGCAGCGCTGCGTGATTGACCGCGGCATCCTTGGTCACGTAGTGACAGTCGTTGGTGGCCAGCGGCGGAATGCCCAGTTGCTTGCCGATCGCGAGCAAACCCTCGCGCACGCGCCGCTCGATGGTGAGCCCGTGGTCCATCAGTTCGAGGAAGAAGTTGTCCGGGCCCCAGATCTCCTGCCACTTGGCCGCCGCCTCGAGAGCCTCGCGCTCGTGACCGAGCCGCAGGCGGGTCTGGATCTCGCCGGACGGGCACCCGGTGGTGGCGATGATGCCCTCGGCGTGGCGGGCGATGAGGTCCTCGTCCATGCGCGGCCACTTGCCCAGCTGACCTTCGATGGACGCCAGGGACGACAGGGTGAACAGGTTGCGCAGGCCGGTGGCGTTCTCGGCCACCATCGTCATGTGGGTGTAGGCGCCGCTGCCGGAGACGTCGTCGCTCTTCTGCGATCGATCGCCCCACAGGATGCGCTTGGTGTCGAATCGTGACCCGGGCGCAACGTAGGCCTCGATGCCGATGATGGGCTTGATGCCCACCTTGGTGGCCTCGCGGTAGAACTCGTTGGCGCCGAACATGTTGCCGTGGTCGGTCATGCCGACCGCGCTCATGCCCAACCGCTGCGCCTCGGCGAACAGCGGGCCGATCTTGGCCGCGCCGTCGAGTATCGAGTACTCGGTGTGATTGTGCAGATGAACGAAGTCGGCCACGGCGCCCACTCTAGGGTCTGGCACCGACAGCGATGCCCACCCGCGCGGCATGTCCGCTCAGGTCGTGACGGATGGGGCGGATGAGTCCGGCGCGGCGCCTCGGCGGCCCCGCAGACGGTGCGCGGCGTCGATCGAGAACACTGCGAGCGCGCACCAGATCAGAACGAACCCGATCCACCGCGCCGCCGGCATGTCCTCGTGCAGCACGGCCACACCCCACGCCAGTTGCAACCCCGGGGTGATGTACTGCAGCAGCCCCAGCGTGACCAGCGGAACCCTCTGGGCGGCGATCCCGAACAGCAGCAACGGCACCGCGGTGACCGGCCCGGCCACCACCAGCAGCAGCGCGTGCAGTGGTCCGAGCGACAGTGCGGTCGACCCGCCCGTGACCGCGAGTCCCAGCAGGTAGGCGAGGGCGAAGGGCGCCCCGACGACGCCTTCGGCGGCCAGGGAGGTCCGTGGGTCGAGGTCGACGATCTTCTTCATCACCCCGTAGAGCGCGAACGACACCGCGAGGGTGAGGGAGATGACGGGCGGGCGCCCGTACTCGACGGTGAGCACCAGCACGGCGATCGTGGCCAGGGCCACCGCGGCGCCCTGCCACCGGGTGAGCCGCTCGCGGAAGAACACCACGCCGAACAGCACGCTCACGAGCGGGTTGATGAAGTATCCGAGCGCCGCCTCCACCACGTGGCCGGACACGACGGCGTAGATGTAGACGCCCCAGTTCACGGCGATGGCCGCCGACGCCACCGCCACCACACCCCACGTCCGGCGGTCGAGGGCGCGCAGGGTTCGCAGCCGACCGCCGACCGCGAGGACCACGAGCATCAGCAGACAGGTCCACAGGATCCGGTGCGCCAGGATCTCCACCGGCCCCACGAAGTGCAGGAGCCCGAAGAAGATCGGGAACATCCCCCACAGCGAGTAGGCGCCGACACCGGCGAGCAGCCCGGTGCGTGCGGGCGCACCCGTCAGCCCGGCGCCGGCGGGCGCACCCGCAGAGGAGCGTGCCTCAGTCATCGCGGGGTTCCCGCTGTGGATACAGCGTGTCCCCGCGGGCGAGCACGTCGATGTAGGTGCCGATGCGCGCGGCCCTCGTCTCCGGGCGCACCAGGGTGTGCAGGCGGAACAGGATGGCCCATCGGTTCTGCGCTGTCAGGGTCGAGAATGCTTGCGCAGCTGCCGGATTCGCATCGAGGGCGGCCGACAGGTCGGCGGGCACCTCCGCGTCGCGCTGCCGGTACGCCGCGTCCCAGCGACCATCGGCCATCGCTTTCTCGACTTCCGCGATGCCACCCTCGCGCATACGACCCTCCTCGCTCAGGCGCGCGACGTGCTCCCGGTTGCGCTGCGACCACACACTCCGGGGCCGTCGAGGGGTGAACACCTGGAGGAAGTAGTGCGTGTCGAGCCCCTTGACCTGCCCGTCGATCCATCCGAAGCACAGAGCCACATCGAGCGCCTCGTCGTAGGTGATGCCCGGCAGTGTCGTCGCCTTCTTGCGCAGTCGCAGTCGAACACCGCCGGGGTCGGGGTCGCCGGCGAGCCACCGCTCCCACTCCGCCACGGTGTCGACCGTGAGGATCGGCTTCTCGGACACTGCCACCATGGGTGGAACTGTAGTGAACGGACGGGCGCCGTAGGGCTGCGCCGAGGCGCGACCGGGTCAGGTCAGCGCCATGCCGTCCTTCGCCGAGAACACGTGGACGCGCTTGGGGTCGGGCGCGAGGGTGATCGTCTCGCCCTTCTCGGGTGTGCGCCCCTCGCCCACGCGGGCGATGATGTTGATCGCCTCGCTCAGGGACGTACCGGCATCACCGTTGTCGGGGACGATGCGCCCGTACACGTAGGCGTCGGCGCCGAGTTCCTCCACCACGTCCACCTCGACCTTGGCGCCGCTGTCGGAGACCACCCAGGCCTCCGGGCGGACACCGACGGTGGCGCGCGGTCCGTCGATCTTCGACGCGATGGCCCGATCCAGCGGCAGGTCCAGGCCACCGAGGCGGGCGTGGCCGTCCTTGACCTCGACGTTCATCAGGTTCATCGCGGGCGAGCCGATGAACCCGGCGACGAAGCTGTTGACGGGGTTCTCGTACAACGTCTTCGGGCTCGCGCACTGCTGCAGCACCCCACCCTTGAGCACCGCCACGCGGTCGCCCATGGTCATCGCCTCGACCTGGTCGTGCGTGACGTAGACGGTGGTGGTACCCAGGCGCCGCTGCAGCAGGGAGATCTGTGTGCGGGTCTGTACACGCAACTTGGCGTCGAGGTTGCTCAGCGGCTCGTCCATCAGGAACACCTGCGGGTTGCGCACGATCGCGCGGCCCATGGCGACTCGCTGGCGCTGGCCACCGGAGAGCGCCTTCGGCTTGCGATCGAGGTAGTCACCGAGATCGAGCACCTTCGCCGCCTCGGCGACGCGGGTGGCGATCTCGGCCTTGTCCATGCCCGCGATCTCGAGCGCGAAACCCATGTTCTTGGCCACGGTCATGTGCGGGTAGAGGGCGTAGTTCTGGAACACCATCGCGATGTCGCGTTCCTTGGGGGCCAGGGACGTCACGTCCCGCTCCCCGATCCGGATGCTGCCGTAGTCGACGTCCTCGAGGCCTGCGAGCATGCGCAGCGACGTCGACTTCCCGCACCCGGACGGCCCGACCAGGACGAGAAACTCGCCGTCCTCGATGTCGAGGTCGAGCGAGTGCACGGCAGGGGTGTCGGTCCCCGGGTACATCTTGGTGGCTCGGTCGAACGTCACTCGTGCCATGGTCTGTCTCCTGAATTCACTGGTTGGGTTCTCTCGTGCCGGGTAGGGCGCGGTCGATGTGGTGGCGGCGAGCCGCGCTGGACGGCTCGGTGGACAGCAGCGTCGGGTCCGGCAGGGACGCCGCACGCGCCGCGGATGCGACGGCCTCGACGACGCTCGGGCGGCTCCCGCGTCGAATCAGGGCGATGGCCGAGCCGCCGAACCCACCGCCGGTCATGCGGGCGCCGAGTGCGCCGGCGGACAGTGCGGCGTCGACGGCGCAGTCCAATTCGACGGAACTGACCTCGAAGTCGTCACGCAGGGACCGGTGTGATGCGGTCAGCTGCGGTCCGATCTCGGCGGTGTGGCCTCGACGCAGCAAGTCCACGACGGTCTCGACGCGGCCGATCTCGGTGAGCACGTGACGCGCCCGCGCGCGCAGCGTCGGGTCCGTCAGCAGGGCCAGCGCGGCGCCCTGATCGCGCACCTCACGCAGGGACTGCACACCGAGTTCGGTGCAGGCGCGCGCCACGCTCGACCGCCGCTGCCCGTACTGCCCGTCGACGAGACGGTGGGGGGCGTTGGTGTCGATCACGAGCACCTCGAGGTCGTCGTCCGCGAAGGCCAGCGCCACGTGCTCGAACTCGCCGGTGAGGCAATCCAGCAGCAGGGCGTGCCCACTACGCGCATGCATGGCCACGTTCTGATCCATGCCCCCGGTGTCGGCACCGGCGATCTCGTTCTCCGCACGAATACAGGCGGTGACCAGGTGCCGCCGACCCGGACCATCGGTGGCGGCGCCGGTGAGGTCTGCGAGGGCGAGAGCAACGGCGCACTCGAGCGCAGCTGAGCTCGACAATCCCGATCCGACGGGCACCGACGAGTCCACGGCGACGTCCGCGCCGGTGGTCGCCGGCACCACACCCGCCTCGACGAGCGCCCACACCACTCCTGCGACGTACGCGGCCCACCCCGACGGGTGTGCGGGAGCGACGTCGGCGACGGTGCCCTCCCACGATCGTTCGGTGTGGGTGGACACACAGCGGACCACACCGTCGGTCCGCAGGGTGACCGCCGCGGCGGTGCGATTGGGGAGCGCGAAGGGCAGCACCAGTCCACCCGCGTAATCCACGTGCTCGCCGATGAGGTTGACCCGGCCGGGCGCGCTCCACACACCGTCCGGGGCCGCTCCGAAGCGATCGGTGAAGAGGGCGATCGCACCGAGCACCACCTCGTCCGCGGCCGTCACCGCGGCCGTCACCGCGCGACCTCGCGCAGCCGATCGGCGATCGCCTCGGGAGTGGTGTCGTTGACCCATGCCCCGGCAGCGGACTCCGAACCCGCCAGGTACTTCATCCGGCCGGGCGAGCGCATCATCGAGAACAGTTGCAGGTGAAGGCGTCCGAACTCGCGGCCGTCGCCGACGGGTGCCTGGTGCCACGCCGAGATGTACGGGGTGGCGGCAATTCCGTCGAAGAAGCGATCGACCCGCGCGAGCAGTTCCAGGTACACCACGGCCAACTCGTCGCGCTCGGTCGAGGTGAGTTCGGCCAGGTCCTTGACGTCGCGATGCGGGGCCAGATGAATCTCGAGCGGCCAGCGCGCGGCTGCCGGTACATACGAGGTCCAGTACTGCCCCGTGGTGATGATGCGACGACCGGAGCGCTGCTCGGCCTCGAGGACGTCGCCGAGGAGGGAGTTGCCCGTTGCCGCGTGGTGCTCACGCGATCGGCGCAGCAGTGTCTGCGCACGCGGCGGCAGGAAGGGGTAGGCGTAGATCTGACCGTGCGGATGGGTGAGGGTGACTCCGATCTCACGTCCCCGGTTCTCGAAGCAGAACACCTGCTCGATACCGGGGAGGGCGGAGAGTTCGGCGGTGCGATCGGCCCACACCTCCACCACTGTCCGCGCCCGTTCGACGCCGAGAACGGCGAAGTTCGCATCCGGATCGGACGTGAAACAGATGACCTCGCACCGCCCGGCGCCCGGGGCCAGGGGCCACAGCGGTTCGCCGTCGACGTACGGCGGAAGATCCTGCTCGGCAGCGGTGGTCGCCAGCGAGGGGAAGCGGTTCTCGAACACCACGACGTCGTAGTCGTGCGCCGGGATCTCCGTGGCGGGCCTACCCGGCCGCGACGGCGCGATGGGCGAGAGGTCCGGCGGCGGGAGGAAGGTGCGATCCATACGCTGCGCCGCGATCACCACCCACTCCCCGGTGAGCACGTCGAACCGCATCTGCGACTGCGACACCGAACGCGGCAGAGGGCGCGTGTCCACCAGCTCGCGGGTCGCTGCGCCCGAGACGTAGGGCTCGGAGTCGTCGTAGTAGATCAGTTCGCGCCCGTCGGAGAGCGTGGTTCGTGTCTTGCGGATCCCGGTGGCGATCACGAGTTCACCCGCTGGGAGACATCGTCGCCGCCGTCCCGACTCAGCCGAGCGTCGCCGGTAGGGGCCACCACGAGGTCGCCCACCCGCTCGCCGTAGGACTCCCGGTCGCCGAGTTCGAGCGCGTCGTCGGTGACGAGCACGTCGACATCGGACAGCGGTACCGTGTCGGCCAGTGCCGTCACTCCGAACTTGGTGTGATCGGCCAGCACCACGACCGTGCGCGAGGACGCCACCAACGCCTGATTCGTTTGCGCCTCGGCCAAATTGGGGCAGGTCAGACCGTGTTCGAGATCGAGTCCGTGGGTGCCCAGGAAGAGGATGTCGAGGTGGATCCCGCGGACCGCGGACACCGTCAGCGGCCCCACCAGCGCGTACGACGGTGTTCTCTCTCCGCCGGTCAGCAGCACCGTCTGGTCGACCCGCCCGCCGTCGTGCAGGGCGTCGGCGACCGGCAGCGAGTTGGTGACCACCGTGATGCCCGGCACGTCGAGAAGCTCGTTGGCCAACGCGAACGTCGTTGTCCCGCCCGAGATCCCGACGGAAGCGCCGGGCCGCACCAGACGTGCCGCCGCCCGGGCGATGGCGATCTTGGCGCCGCGACCGATGGCCGACTTGGCCGGGAACCCCGGCTCGTGTGTCGACGCCGACCGCGGCAGGGTCACTCCCCCGTGCACACGCTCGACCAGTCCGCGTTCGACCAGTTCGTTGATGTCGCGCCGCACCGTCATGTCCGAGACACCCAGTGCCGCACCGAGGTCGACCACCTTCACCGCGCCGCGGTTGGTGACCTGCTCGAGAATCGCCTGCTGGCGCTGATGGGCGAGCATCATCGCACCTCTTCCACGACGGCACTGCCGCCCGGCGGGACGGTGAGCAGACCGGTGACATCAACCTCGGCCACCAGGTCCCGACCGGCGATCGGCACGGTGACCTTCTCACCGGAGTGGTTGAGCACGAACAGCCATGATCGCGAGTCCGATCGGCGACGAACGATCTCGACGTCGGCGTTCAGCGCTCGGCCACCGCCCAGCTCGGCCGCGAGGGCCGTCAGAGCCGCCTCGCTCGGCACCGTCGCGAGATACATCGCGCGACCTGCGCCCACTGCTCGCGAGGTCAGGGCCGCGACACCGGCCAGATGCCCCTCGGTGTGTCGCAGAAGCACCTCGACGTCGCCGGCGGTGGTGAGGTACTCGGTCCACAGCGTCGCCGTCGACCCGTCGTCGAGGGTCACCTCCACGCCCTCCGGCAGCGGGAAGAACTCCTCCACGCGCACACCGAGCAGATCGGTGAAGGCACCCGGGTAGCCACCCTGACGCACATGGTCGTGGCGGTCGGCGACGCCCGAGAACGCGGTCACCAGCACCGTTGCGCCGGCGTGTGCCGCTGCTGCGATGGCAGCGGCCTCGGTGTCGGAGAGCATGTAGAGGGCGGGAACCACGATCACCCGGTAGCCCGCCAGCGACGAGCGCAGCGGGATCACGTCGCACGTGAGCGACGACGCGGTGAAGGCGCGGTGCATTCGCATCGCAATGTCCATGTGCTGCATGAGTTTCGACGGGTGGCCCTCCTGCTCGCAGGCCCACTGCGAATCCCAGTCGAAGAGCACGGCCACCGGAGCCTCGACCGTGCTCCCCATCACCGGCGCCAGGCGCCGCAGCACCGCACCGAGTTCGACCGCCTCGCGCCACCGCGCGGTGTCCGCACCGGCGTGGGGCAACAGCGCGGAGTGGAACTTCTCCGCACCGGCCACCGACGCCCGGAACTGGAAGTAGGCGATGCCGTCGGCGCCGCGAGCGAGGTGGGTCAGCGAGTTGCGCAGCATCTCCCCGGGCACCTTCGCCTGGTTGACCTGCTGCCAGTTCACCGCGCTGGTGGAGTGCTCCATCAGCAGCCAGGGCGTCGAATCCGCCACTCCCCGTGTGAGATCGGCGGAGAACGCCAGGTGGTGGTGCGGCGCGCGGCCGCGTCCGAACGGATCCGGGATCAGATAGTGGTCGGTGGAGACCAGATCCTGCTCGAGAGCCCACGCGGCGTAGTCCATGTCCCCTGCCGGCGCCCCGGGTGCACCCATGCCGACCATGAAATTGGTGGTCACCGGAACGTTCGGCGTGATCCGCGACAGGATGTCGTACTCGGCGCGGTACTGGCCGAAAACTGCCTCCGAGCAGAACCGTCGCCAGTCGAGCAGGTGGGTGGGATTGCCGAACGTGGTGCTCACCGACGGCGGGACGATCTGATCCCAGTCGCTGTAGCGCTGACTCCAGAAGGTGGTCCCCCACGCGGCGTTCAGTGCGTCGAGATCGGCGTAGCGAGTGCGCAGCCAGGCCACGAACGCCGCGGCGCTCTCGGGCGAGTAGCACCGCGAGTTGTGGCAGCCCAGCTCGTTGCTCACGTGCCACAGAGCGAGGGCCGGGTGCTCGCCGTACCGGTGGGCCATCTTCTCCACCAGGGTCAGCGAATGGTCGCGGAACACGGCGGAGTTCGCGCTCCAGGTCTGCCGACTGCCGATCTGGTAACGGTAGCCACGCTCGTCCACCGGTCGGATCTCGGGATGCAGGTGCGCCATCCACGGCGGCGGGGACGCGGTGCCGGTGGCCAGGTCGACGCGGATCCCGCCCTCGTGCAGAAGATCCATCACTCGGTCGAGCCACTCGAAGTCCCACGTGGTGGGGGTGGGCTGAAGGCGCGCCCAGGAGAACACGCCCACCGTCGCGAAGTTGACCCCGGCCTCGTTCATCAGCTCCACGTCCTTGACCCAGACGCTCTCGTCCCACTGTTCGGGGTTGTAGTCCCCGCCGTAGGAGATGCCGTCCGTGGGCCACGGGTGCGTGCGGTTGCTGCGCGGTCGAGCTGTGGTCATGGTCACAACCTGGACTATCGTCGACCAAAAGTCAACACAAGTGAACAAGCCGCCTTCCGGCCAACCCCCGCGAGCATCGATCCAGTTGGGAAGGTTGACAACGGAGGCGTGTTCATGTTGTTGTAACCCGCATCACACTGACCCGACTGTCGGTTCACGTCAATAACTGAGTGATCTTGTTCGTTTCCGCTCGAAGTTGCACCGATCGAAAGCCCGGTGCACACACCGAAAGCAAGAAGGCCAACCATGAATCCCACTGACCCGTTGCGTTCCTGGCAGCCGTCGAGGCGCACGTTCCTGCGCACGGTCGTCGGGGCCGGCGCGGCGCTCGGCACGGCGAGTCTGCTCTCGTCGTGCTCGTCGAGCGTCGACCCCAACACCGTCTCGTTCGGCTCACGGTTGTCGGACAAGAACTCCAAGGCGGGGATGAGCAACGTCATCGCCGCGTACGAGCAGCGCTCGGGTCAGCGCGTGCGCATCAACAACATCGACTCGACGTCGTTCCAGGAGAACATCAACAACTACCTCCAGGGCGCGCCGGACGACTCGTTCACCTGGATGTCGGGCTATCGGATGAAGTTCTTCGCGGACAAGGGCCTGGTGGACAACGTCGACGACATTTGGGACGCACGCGGGAGCGGCTTCAGCGATTCCTTCCGTGAAGCCTCGACCGCCAGCGACGGCAAGAAGTACCTCCTGCCGTTCTTCTACTACCCCTGGGCAGTGTTCTACCGCCCCAGCCTGTGGAACGAGCGCGGCTACCAGCCGCCGCGCACCATGGACGAGTTCGTCGCCCTGTCGAAGAAGATGCAGGCGGACGGGATCACCCCGATCGGCTTCGGCGCTCGTGACGGGTGGCCACCGTTCGGCACCTTCGACTACCTCGATCTGCGCATCAACGGCGTGGAGTTCCACCGTTCGCTGCTCGCCGGCGAGGTCGCCTGGACCGACAAGCGCGTGAAGACCGTCTTCGATTCCTGGCGCGAGATCCTGCCGTACCACCAGCCGCAACCGGTGGGGCGCAAGATCTCCGAGGCTCAGCAGGCGTTGCTGAACAAGGAGGTGGGCGCCATGGTGTGCGGGCTGTTCGTCGCCCAGAGCTTCCCCGAGGGACCCGACCGTGACGACCTCGACTTCTTCCCGTTCCCCGAGATCGATTCGGCGATCGGAACCGACGCCGTCGAGGCACCCATGGACGGGATGATGCTGCGGTCGTCCCCGCGCAACCGCCGCACGGCTGCGCAGTTCCTGTCGTACCTGTGCGAACCGGAGCCCGCCGTCACCTACGCCAAGAGTGACCCCCAGGCCATTCCGGCGCACCGGTCCGCGGACCTGTCCAGCTTTCCACCACTGATTCGCAAATCCGCCGATCTGGTGCAGAACGCGAAGTCGATCACCCAGTTCTTCGACCGCGACTCGCGTCCGGACTTCACCTCGGTGGTGATGATTCCCGCAATGCAGCAATTCCTCGGCAACCCCGACGATATCGACGGGCTCACTCGCAGTATCGAACGACAGAAGACGGCGGTGTTCGGATCATGACGGCCACACTCCCCACCAAGAAGCCCTCCAGAAAGCCGGGGGTACCCCGCGACATCTCGGATCTCCCCCCGGCGAAGAAGGTCCGCCGCTCGGCGCGCGATCGCTGGACGCTGGGTCTGATGCTCGGTGTCCCCGCAGCGATCGTCGTTGCCCTGGTGTGGATTCCGACAGTTCTCACGGTCGTGCTGTCCTTCACCAGATGGGACGGCATCGGCGGCACCTCCACCATCGAGTGGATCGGCCCGCAGAACTACGTCGACGCCGTCCAGGCGTACCCGCCCTTCCAGCAGGCGCTGCACAACAACCTGCTGTGGTTGGTCTTCCTCTTCGTGATCCCGACCGTGCTGGGAATGTTCCTGGCGCTGCTGCTGGACCGCAAGCTCAAGGGGTCGCGCTTCTACCAGAGCATCTTCTACATCCCCGTCGTGCTCTCGATGGCGCTGGTGGGATTCATCTGGCAGCTGATCTACTCCACCGACGGCGGCGTACTGAACTCCATTCTCGGCACCCAGACCGACTGGCTGGGTGATCCGAACATCAACATCTGGGCGGTCATGGTGGCCGCGGCGTGGCGGCACACCGGTTACATCATGCTGCTGTACTTGGCGGGCCTGAAGGCCATCGACCCCTCTGTGCGGGAGGCCGCGGTGATGGACGGCGCGGGACCGGTGCGCACCTTCACGCGCGTGATCTTCCCGCTGATGCGCAACACCAATCTGCTGATCATCGTCATCACCGTCATCGAGGCGCTGCGTGCGTTCGACCTGGTGTGGGTGATCAACAAGGGCCGCAACGGACTCGAACTCATCTCGGCACTCGTCACCGCGAACGTGGTGGGCGAGGCCAGCCGAATCGGCTTCGGTTCGGCGCTGGCGACGATCATGCTCGCGATCTCGCTGGTCTTTATCACCCTGTACCTCGTGATCGTGATGCGGAGCGACGACTGATGACAACCACTGCCCCCCTGCCCCCGGCATCCCTGGCCGACCTCGGGCCGCGCAACGACAGTGCGGTGAGCAAGAACCGCCGGAACATGCTCTCCCGCAGTGCCACTCACACCTTCCTCGTGGTGCTGTCGCTGCTGTGGATCTTCCCGCTCGTCTGGGCGCTCTACAACTCGTTCCGCGACTACAACTACGTGCTCAAGAACGGCTATCTCTCCCTCGGCGGATACACGCTCAACAACTACACCCAGTCGTGGGAAGTCGGCGACATCCCGCACTTCTTCCTCAACTCCGTCTACATCACCGTCCCGGCAGTGCTGCTGATCCTGCTGTTCGGCTCGATGGCGGCGTTCGTGCTCTCGCGGATGTCGCGCAAGTTCAACGTGATCATGCTGGCGGTGTTCATCGCCGGGAACCTGCTGCCACAGCAGACCTTGCTCACGCCGCTGTTCCGGCTGTACAACGCCATTCCGCTGCCGTACTGGATGAGCTCGTCCGGCTCGCTCTACGACAGCTACTACGGGCTGATCATCGTGCACGTGGCGTTCCAGACGGGCTTCTGCGTGTTCGTGCTGAGCAACTACATGAAGACCGTGCCGGCCGAGCTGCTCGAAGCCGCCACCGTCGACGGTGCGGGAGTGTTCCGCCAGTACTGGCAGGTGGTGATGCCGCTGTGCCGTCCCGCACTCGCGGCCCTGGCCACGCTGCTGGTCACGTGGATCTACAACGACTTCTTCTGGGCCCTGGCGCTGATGGTCAGCGGCGACAAGCTCCCCGTGACCACGGCACTGCAGAACCTGCAGGGCAGCTTCTTCACCGACACCAACCTGCTCGCGGCCGGCTCGGTGCTCGTGGCCCTGCCTACGGTTCTGGTGTTCATCGCCCTGCAGCGCCACTTCGTCTCCGGCTTGACGATGGGCGCCAATAAGTGACGGTTGCTCCGGTCCTGCGCCGCGACGGTGTCGCTCTGGTTCTGGCGCAGGGTGATTCGACGGTGCCCGCCATCGTCCACTGGGGCCGCGACCTCGGGCCACTGACCGACGATGATGTGCGTTCCCTGGCCCACGCCGCCGTACCGGCCGTGCCGCACTCGAGCACGGACACCCCCCGGTTGCTCACGGTGGCGCCCGGCCAGGCCGACGGGTGGCAGGGCACACCGGCGCTCGCGCTCCACCGGACCGGACGGGTGATCCACCCCCGGTGGGACGCCGGCGGCGTGTGCGCACCCGACGAGTATTCGGCCGTCATCACAGCCGAGGACAGGGCGGCGGGCGTGCGCTGGACGCTGACCCTGCAGATGGGGCTCGGGGGTTCGGTGGTGACCACCGCCTCGGTCAGCAACACAGGCGCGGACGATCTCACCGTCGATGCGCTGACGACGCTGTTCCCGGTTCCCGACGCGGCGTCGGAGATCCTCGACACCACGGGTCGGCACTGTCGCGAACGCACCCCGCAACGCTCCCGCTTCGACCACGGCACCCACCTGCGGGCCGCCCGTCGCGGACGCACCGGCCACGACGCGACGCTGCTGTTGATCACCGGCACAGCGGGTTTCGGGTTCCGCACCGGCGAAGTGTGGTCGGTGCACACTGCCTTCAGTGGCAACCACGTGCACCTCGCCGAGCGACTTCCCGAGCGGGCCGGGCAGGCGTCCGGGGTGATCGGCGGCGGTGAACTGCTCGAACCGGGCGAGATGGTGCTCGCTCCGGGCGCCACCTACACCGGGCCCGCCGTGCATTTCGTGTACTCCGCCGACGGCCTCGACGGCTCCGCCTCGGCTCTGCACCGGTGGCTGCGCGCGCGGCCGACGCACCCGTCCACGCCGCGGCCGGTGGTGCTGAACACCTGGGAGGGCGTGTATTTCGACCACGACCTCCCCCGCCTCCTGCGGCTGGCAGAGGCGGCGGCAGATGTGGGCGTCGAGCGGTTCGTGCTCGACGACGGCTGGTTCCGCGGGCGACGCGACGACACCGCGGGCCTCGGCGACTGGACCGTGGACCCCGACGTGTGGCCCAACGGGCTCACCCCCCTGTTCGATCACGTTCGGGCGCTGGGCATGTCGCCGGGACTGTGGGTGGAGCCGGAGATGGTGAACCCGAACTCGGATCTCGCCCGTGCCCACCCCGACTGGCTGCTGTGTGCGCCCGGTCGCGAGCCGCTGCTATGGCGGAGCCAGCACGTGCTCGACCTGGCGCGGCCCGAGGTGACGGAGTACCTGCTCACCCACCTGGACGCGGTGATCACTGCCGAGAACCCGGAGTACCTCAAGTGGGACCACAACCGCGACCTTCTGGTTGCGGTCACCGTCGGCGGTCGCGCGGGTGTCCATCGCCAGACCACGGCGTTGTACGAGCTGCTCGATGAACTGCGGGCCCGTCACCCCGGCGTGGAGATCGAATCGTGTGCATCCGGTGGTGCGCGGATCGATCTCGGCGTACTGGGGCACACCGACCGTGTGTGGGCCAGCGACACCAACGATCCGCTCGAGCGCCAGCGAATTCAGCGGTGGACGGGGCAGCTGATCCCACCGGAGTTGGTGGGATCGCACGTCGGCCCCGCGCTCTCACACACCTCCGGCCGGCAGTCGACGATCCAGTTCCGCTGCCTGACAGCGCTGTTCGGCCACGCGGGCATGGAACTCGACATCACCGAGGTGTCCGCGGACGAACGCGACGTGCTGCGGCGGTGGACCGCGTTGTATCGGCGGCTGCGTGGGCTGATCCACACCGGCGACGTGGTGCGCGCCGACCGTCCCGACGACAGCGTCTGGGTGCACGGTGTCGTCTCGCCGGAGAAGGATCACGCCGTGTTCGCGGTGGTGCGCATGGACACCTCCCCCGAGGACCGCACCGACCGTATTCGCTTCCCCGGTCTCGACCCCGCCGCGCGGTACCGCGTGACCGTCGAGCCGCAGATCAGCGAACTAGGACACGGCATCGGCCTTCCCGCCTGGGTCGAGGGCGGCGAGGTCGCACTCTCCGGAGCGGCGCTCGGATACGCGGGCCTGGCCATGCCCGTGCTCTACCCGCAGACGGGATTGCTGGTGGAGGTTGTCGCCGTCTGAACCGTGCCGGCGGCTCCACATGGCACACTGCACTCCATGGTCGGCGACTCACCCGGGGAGCGATCCGGACACCATCGCCCGACACCCGAGGACGGTCCGTTCACCCTCGAGGTCGATGGCGAAAGGTTCATCGTCGAGTTCCGCCCCGGAGACGCCACAACGATCGAGTACTCCTGGGTCTCCGGCCCGAACAAGGGCTACGGCTTCTCGAGTTCGCAGCGCGTCGCGTTCTTCAGCGTCGTGGACAAGGCGATCACCCCGTCCCCGATCCGGCTGCCCACCCTGGACGAGCACAGGGACAGCGTCCGGGACTTCCTCGGCGGCATCGACCCCGACACCGGCTACCTCGGTGACTGACCTGCGAGAACAGACCCACCGCAGCCCCGCGCCTACAGTGCGGGAGTGACCGCCTTCGCCCCGTCCTCCGGCCGCCTGCCGAACCTGCGGCTGCTGTGGAGCTACGTGCGCCCGCACCGCCGCGTGCTGTTCGTCGGTCTCGGGCTGGGGCTGGTGGTCACCGGGTCGTCCCTCGCGACACCGCTGGTGACCAAGCGCCTGCTCGACTCCTTCGGCGTGCCCGGCGCCACCACCTCCGCCGTCGCCCTGCTGATCGGACTGCTGGTCCTCGGGGTGCTGGTCGGCCTGATTCAACGGCGACTGCTCGGCGCCATGGCCGAACGCGTGGTGCTCGACGCGCGCACCTCGATGGTCGACCGCTTCTTCGGCAGCACCATCCGTGCGGTCACCGCACGGCCGACCGGTGAACTGCTCACCCGCGTCACCTCCGACACCCTGCTGCTGCGAGAGGCGTCGTCGTGGGCGCTGGTGGAGATAGTCAACGGCACCATCGCCATCATCGGCGTCATCATCGCCATGGCCACGCTGGATCTGCCCCTGCTGGGCACCGCGGTGGCGGGAGTTGCGCTCATCGCCGTCTCGGCCGGCACGCTGATGCCGAGGGTGGGACGCGCCCAATCCGCCTCGCAAGCGGCCATCGGTCGACTCGGCGCCATGCTCGAGGGTGCGCTGCGGGCGGTGCGCACCGTCAAGGCCAGCCGCGCCGAAGGCCGAGAGGGACAGCGCATCTCGGCCGAGGCACGAACGTCGGCGGAGTTCGGCATCCGCGCCGTCAAGCTCGAGGCGTGGGCGTGGACCATCACCGGCAGCGGCATCCAGCTCACCATCATCGCGGTGCTGGGTGTGGGGGCGTACCGGGTGAACGCAGACCTCCTCGAGGTGTCGAGCCTGGTTGCGTTCCTGCTGTTCTCGTTCCAACTCGTCGAACCCATCGCGCAGGTCACCCTCTACGTCTCCCAACTCCAGCGCGGCATCGCCGCCGCCTCACGCATCCGCGAGGTCCAGGGACTCGAACTCGAACTCCCGGCGCCCGCCGTCGTCGCCGACGTACCCGGCCCCCTGCCGTCGTCCGGTGCGGCGATCACCTTCGAGGCCGTCACCGCCGGCTACGGCGACGGGCCCGCGGTGAGGTCGATCGACCTGGCGATTCCCGCGCGGGGCCACACTGCGATCGTCGGCCCGTCCGGGGCGGGCAAGACCACACTGTTCTCACTGATCCTGCGTTTCCTCGAGCCGAGCGAGGGCCGACTGACCTTGGGCGGGGTGCCCTACGAGCTGCTCTCGCACAGCAGAATTCGCGGGGCCATCGGCTACGTCGAGCAGGCCACGCCCACCCTGCCCGGCACCATCGCCGCCAACCTCCGCCTCACCCACCCCGACGCCTCCGAGACCGAACTCTGGGCCGCACTGCGCCGCGTTCGCATGGAGCAGAAGGTGCGAGAACTGCCCGAGGGTCTGGACACCGAGCTGCGCGACTCCTCCGTCTCCGGTGGTGAGCGTCAGCGGATCGCATTGGCACGAGCGATCGTTCGCCAACCCGAGATCCTGCTGCTCGACGAGGCGACCGCGCAGGTGGACGGACGCACCGAAGCCGCGGTGCACGAGGTGATTCGCGACCTGGCCACCACCGGCGCGGTGATCACCATCGCCCACCGACTCTCGACCGTCATCGACGCCGACTCCATCGTGATTCTCGACCAGGGGCAGGTCCGCGACAGAGGCACCCACACCGAACTGCTGGCGCGCGACGACCTGTACGGCGAACTCGTTGCCGCACTGCGCATCGCCGTCTGATCGAGCGCACTTCGGTCGAGGCGGGCCCCGACTGAACACTTCAGTCGAGGCGGGCCTCGACTGAACACTTCAGTCGAGGCGGGCCTCGACCAGCAGAAACAGCGGGCGAGGGAAACGCTCAGTCCACGAGGGATCGTCAGCGATCTGCTCCGGCGACGGTCGCGGCTCGGAGACTCCGGTGATCACGAATCCCGCGGCGGTGATCATCCCGAGGTGCGCTTCGAGCGAGTACACCATCTGCACCGATGCCGCCGGTGACCGAACGGAGTCGACCTCGAAGTGCTGCTCCACCACTCGCCCTCCGACGTAGTCGGCGACGGTCGGCGCCGCTGACCGGGTGCGGTCCGCGCGTGAGGAGTAGAAGCACGGATGCTGACCGAGAACGATCAACCGTCCCTGCGGGCGAAGTACCCGAGCGAACTCGACGAATCGTCCTCCCGCGTCGGTCAATCCGTGGGGTAGCCGATTCGCCACGACGAGGTCGATGCTCGAATCCGGAAGCGGCATGTCCGCGACATCGGCGTGCAGGAAGGTGCACCGCGGGGTCGCCATGCGTGCGGCCGCGTCGACGAACGCGGCAGTGGTGTCCACTCCGACCACACTCGCCGCGCCGGTACCGCTGAGTCGGCGGGCGAGATACCCCTCGCCGCATCCGGCGTCGAGTATGTCCAGACCCTCGACCGACCCGATCGAGCGCATCAGCGCCGGGTCGGTGATCCCGGTGCGGAAGGGATCGGAGTCCGACCGGATCACCTCGATCCAGTACTGCGCGTTCTCGTCGTACGCCCGCGTGATGCGCTCGTCGCCGAGAATGCGCGTTTCTCGTCCGTCGTCTCGTCCGTGCGATGCGGGCATCGCTCGACCCTACGATCACCGCGGGCTCACCGGTGGGCGGCTCCGAATGCAGGCGGCTCCGAATACTGCAGGCAACAGACCCGGCCGAGAGGTACGACATGAGCTCTCTACCCACTCCCCCGCCCCCCACCGATGGCGACGCCGTGGTGGCGTGGGTGGCCGAGCACCTGGGCGACCTCACCCTGGAGGGGCCTGCCGACATTGCACGCGGCGGGTTCGTCGGTGGCCAGAGCGCCGCCGACACCGCTCTGGCCACCCTCGACATCACCGGGTACGCCCGCGATCGCAACAACGTACTCCCGGTTGCTCGCCGAGGTGCGTCCCGCATGTCGCCGTACATTCGCCACGGGCTGGTGAGCCTGCCGCAGGTGTGGGACGCGGTGGCCGACGCCCCGACCCGCGACCGCGAGAAGTACCGCGACGAGCTGCTGTGGCAGGAGTACGCCCGTCACCTCTACGCCCGCGTGGGCACCGCCACCGGTGCGGCCCTCGCCTACGACCAGCCGCCGAGCGGGCGCTGGGCCGGCGAGCCCTGGCGCCGCGACATGAAGTGCATGGATGTGGTGATGGCCGAACTCGAGGACGACGGCTGGCTGGTGAACCAGACCCGCATGTGGCTGGCCTCGCAGTGGTCGGTGCGGGCCGGGGCGCCGTGGCGCGACGGCGAGGACGAGATGTTCGCGCACCTGCTCGACGGCTCCCGCGCGGCGAACCGGCTGGGGTGGCAGTGGACTGTGGGCACCGGCAGCGGCAAGCCCTACGGGTTCTCCCGCTGGCAGGTGAGCAAGCGGGCCCCGAAACTGTGCGGCACGTGCCCACTGAACTCGAGGTGCCCGATCGACGGGTGGCCGTCGGCCGATGCGGGTGGGCGGATCGACGGCCCGGACCTGGGCACCGGGCCGATCCCCGCGGGCCCGGCGGAGCCGTCGGGGTCGGCCGAGACGGTGTGGGTGACGGCGGAGTCGCTGGGCGATACCGATCCGGCGTTGGCCGCCGATCCGGCGCGTGGGGCGGTGTTCGTGTTCGACGAGCCGCTGTTGGACCGACTTCGCCTGTCCGGCAAGCGGTTGATCTTCCTCGCCGAAGCGCTCGGGGAGATGGCGCAGAGCCGACCGGTGGAGGTGCGGCGCGGCGTGGTCGCCCGCGAACTGGCGGGAAGGTCACTGGCGGCGACGTGGACCCCCGTCCCCGGGTGGGCACGCATCTCCGCTCAGCTCCGTCTGGACGAAGTGCACCCGTGGCCGTGGCTGGTGCGACCGGGCTCCTCGGCGCTGCGCTCGTTCAGCGCATGGCGACGCGGGCAGCGCGTCTGATGGCACACCGGGCCCGCACGAGCACGTCCGCACACCCCCCGGACAAGGTGTGCGCGACATGCGGTCGACGCATCGAGTGGCGAAAGAAGTGGGAGCGGGACTGGGACTCGGTGAAGTTCTGCAGCACCGGCTGCCGCCGCAACGCCGTCACCGATCGCGACCGCGACTATGAGGCCCGCATCCTCGACCTGCTCGATCAGCGGGCCGGTGGGGCCAGCATCTGCCCGTCGGAGGTGGCGCGAGCGGTGGCCCCGGAGCAGTGGCGGCCGCTGATGGAGCCCGTGCGCCAGGCGGCTCGGCGTCTGGTGGCCGCGGGGCAGGTGGAGATCACCCAGAAGGGGGCGGTGGTCGATCCGTCGACGGCCAAGGGCCCCATTCGCATTCGACGGGTGCGCTGACCTCAGGCCTTGTCGCGGGCCCGGTCCACCGCCGCGGCGAGCGAGCCCCGGTGCACGGGTCCGTGGCCGGGAAGAACCGTCTCGGCCGGCAGGTCGGCCAGGTGTGAGAGGGCGGCGATCTCACCGGCACGATCATGGGCGAAGAACGACGGGACCAGCTGCGGGCCGACATCACCGGACAGCGCGTGCCCGGTGATGAGTGCGTCTCCGGTGGCGACGACTCCGAGCTCGGGGAACAGATATGCCGTGTGTCCGGACGTGTGGCCGGCAGTGGCGACCGGAACCGGGCCGCCCGGGAGATCGAGTGGTCGGCCCGCAGCGGTATCGAACGGGCCGGCCGAGGGAATGCCGCCGGTGTTGGTCCCGCCCGCAGCAGTGATGCGCAGACTCCACGCCAACGCCCCGCGACGCCACAGGTTGCGCACCACGTCGGCCGGGCCGGCCTGCTCGAGGACGGTGCGGTGCGCGTGGGCGACCTCGGTGGGCGAGGTGAGGACCTCGGTGCCGAACTCGCTCGCGAACCGTATCGCCCCGCCGAGGTGATCGACGTGCGCGTGGGTGAGCAGGATCGCCCGGATGTCGGCCGGGGTGTGACCGAGTGCATCCAGCGAGGCGATCACCTGATCGGAGTGGGCGGGATAACCGCTGTCGATCAACGTCACGTCGGACCCCTCGGACACCACGATCCAATTGACGTCTCGACCCGACACCAGGGCGACGCCGTCGGCCACGGGCGTGATGGTGGGTGCACTCACCCGGCAAGTATCGCCTGTCCTCGCTCAGTGGGGTGCCGAACCCGCGCAGGCGACGATGACGGAGATCACACACCGACACCGGGCGGTGGGCCATCACCGTTGGGGGGTAATGTTATTGGACGTGATCGACGCGTGTACCAGCCCCTCGTCCCACTCCCATCGACCCGACCGGTTCGCTCGCGCCGAACTGCCGTGCGACTGGTGCGGTAGCACCGACGACGTCGTCGAACACGAGGGCCGCGAGCGGTGCGCGACCTGCCGCGACCACGAGGACACCGTGGCGGCGGCGCGCCGATTCATCGGGATGTACGGGCTGCGACCACTCGGCGGTTCCACGGCCTCGGACGACGACGAAGAGCTCGCTCATCGCGTCGCCGCCCGCTCCGCCCGCGCCGAACTCGATCGCACGCGACTGCCCGAGCGGCCCGCGAGATCCCGTCCGCGCCCTCGCGCCGACCAGCCCCCGGCGAAGGCCTCCGCGCCGTCGGGTCGGGGCCGGACCGTCACCACCGGCGTCGATCCCGTCGCCGCCACTGCGCGGGTGAGCGCGCTGCTGGCTCAACTGGGTGCTCTCGAGTCCGAACTCGACCAACTCGACGGCGCGCCGGGTCTGCCGGCGCGTGCTCGCCGCAGCGACCTCCAGCGCCAGCGCGCCGGCGTGCTGAGCACACTCGCCGCGCTCGAGAAGGCCCGCCGAGTCGGGCGCTGAGGGCCTCGCTCACGCAGGCACCGACCACGGCCGGAACCCTGCCAGACGGTCGGTGGCCACCTCGGTTCCGATCTCGACCCGCGCAGCCGGGTAGCGCACGTAGAAGTCGATCCAGGCCAGTAGGGCACCCGGATGAACATCGACCATGCGGCAGTCGATCCTGATGGCGCACGTCGGTGCGTGGTCGAAGCCGGACCTGCGCACGAACGTCTGGTGAACGATGCGATCGGAGCGGCGCGGGGTCACCGACAGAAGCGGAACCTCGGGGTGCGAGATCATCACCTGGCGAACGTCCTCCCACGCGATGACGGTGCGGAACGTCCAGCCCTTGTGCTCGATACCGGACCGCGTCAACCGCACGTGGCCCGCGGTGACCCGACCGCGCGCCACATCCGCCAGATGCCACAGCGACAGCGCCGCCGCCACCAGCGCAATACCCGCGAAGTGCACCTTCCCGGTACCGGCCACGCACATCGCACTCAGGACTGCGGAACCGTGCAGCACGATCAGGACGACGCGATGGCGCGGCTGATAGTGCAGGGTGGACCCGTCCTTCGGTGACCACGTGAGCGCGGAGCGCACCTCGTCGCCGACAGCGGTGGACGGGTTCACCGCGACGGCCGCGATCAGGACCATCCCGAACAACACGGCGACCGACAGCGAGCCGAGCAGGCCGAGCACGCTGCCGAGCGAGATACTGACCGCCACGGCGATGAGGGCGCAGAGTTCCAGCGCCGCCACGAACACGACCTTCAGCGCGTATGCGGCGCTCGAGTCACGCACCCCGAAGGTCAGCTGCGGGCGGATCTCAGAAGAACGCATCCCACGCCCCCTCCGCCAGATCCGCGACGGCGGAACCGGTCTCGACCAGCGCGGACCCGGCCCCGTCGAGCGCCCCGCCCAGTCCCTCGGTGAACATCGCGTCGACACCACCGGAGACGCCGATCCCGACGACGGTTCCGCAGACCGCGCCGACGAGCGTGCCGGGCCCGGGCAGCGCGCTGCCGAGTGCGGCACCCACGGCGACGGACGCACCGAACCCCGACAGGCCGGAGGTGACTGCCTGCACGGGAGGTGTACCGCGGGCGATATCGACGCCGATCCCGAGCGCCGCGGTGGCAGCACCGAAGCGGGAGGCGGCCCTGGTGGCGCGCGATGCGAGATCCTCTGCGGCCGTGGCGACCTCGTCGGCCGTGCGGGTCAGTGATCGCGCCAGGTCGACCGTGCGGTAGGCCTCCGCCGTCCCGGTCGGCGCAGTGCGAGCCGCCTCGAGCAGGTCGTCGGCGCGGGTGGCCAGCGACTGCGCCGCGGTGCTCATCGCGGCGGCATGCCGCACGGCGGCGTCCTCGAGCACCGCCCCGAGAATGTCGGCCAGGTGGAAGGCCCAGTTGTCGACCAGGTTGTTCCAGGCGGCGACCAGAGTCTCGAGTGCACGGCGTCGTTCGGCGTCGACGGCGTCACGAACACCCTCGAGTGCGGTCAGGGCGTGCCGCTTCGCGTCGTCGAGATGGTCGTCGATCGGATCGAGGACGACGCCGTCGATCACCGACAGCCCCGCGGCGATCGCATCGGCGCGAACCTGCTCCATCCGCTGCTGCTGCGACGCCAGTGCGGCGGCGAACCCCTCCAGCGCCTCGGCTGCGCTGCGCGCGCCGTCGGAGAGGGTCGTGGCGGCCCGTGCGGTGGCATGCAGTCGGTCGAGAGCCTTGTCCGAGGCGGGACCGTCCCATCCCGAGTCGACATCGACGCCGGCGCGGCGAACCGAATCAGCAGTGGCAGCAACGACTCCCACGTACCGGTCGCGAATCCAGGCCGCCACGGCCCGAATCGACTCAGGATCGCCCGGAACTCGTGTGTCGATGCTCATCTCGTCACCTCCCATTGCGCGGCATTGAGGGCGTCGGCCGAGTCGAGATCCTGCTCGCGGTAGCGCGTACTGCTCGCGGCCACCGCATCGGCGAGAGCGGCCAACCCACAGGCCAGATCACTCCCGGCGCGGGTGTAGGTCGCGAGAACGGTCGCGATCAGTGCGGTGGCGTCGCCGCCGTCGTACCCGCTGGGAATGCTGGGGGCCAGGGATTCGATATCGCCCGCCAGGGTCGCGAGAGTGTGCGACTCCGATTCCAGGACAGCCGAATCCACGCGGATGCTCATGACCTGGCTCCCGGTGGTCGACCTCGATGGTGTGCCGCCCTCATGTCGATCCCCCCTGACGTGACGATGCTGTCACTTGGGTTGGACGCGCCCGGCGCCCGATCGGTTCCACCCGAATCGACGTCGGCGGTTCTGCCCGTGGTCTACCGGGCGCGCACGAGGTGTACGGAGGCAGGTCCCACGCCGAGAGCGAGTGCACGCAGCAACACGGCGCAGCCCACGATCGAGAGCACCATGCTCACGGCGAACATCACCGGATAACCGAAGCTCTGCGCCACCACGGCCGCGGCCACACCCGCAATACCCTGCGAGAACACCACCGCGCAGGCGAGCAGCGTGTAGTCGGCACCGGCGTGGGCGCGCTCGGCGGCGTCCATCATCAACGAGAACACCACGACCGTGGCCGCGCCACCGAGAACATGCTCGGTGACGTTGGCGGCCACGATCATCGTCAGCCCACCGATGCCGAGCGCAGCCGCGACGTAGAACGCCAGCGCGGCGGACTGGCCGATACCGGCCACGAGCAGTGCCCGTCGACGCCCGAACCGGAAGGCGAACAGCGCTCCCACCGCCGCCCCCACCAGCGCGCCGATCGAGGACAGGGCTCCCTCGATGAACGCGATCAGACCGAGCGAGAGACCGGTATCGGACAGGAACGGGCCCACCAGTGCCGAACCCATCGAATTGCCGAACTTGTAACCGGCCACCAGCAGAACGAACGCGATCATCCCCGGCCGACGAAGACGCCGCCACCACATCGTGGCCAGTCGGCCGGGCTGCTCGGTGTGCCGGCGATCGACGTCGGCCGCGTCGAGATGGGTTCGATACAGCCACAGCGGAATCGACGACAGGAGCAGCAGCACCGCCATCACGACGAACAGCGCTCGCCACCCCGACCACGCGTACATCCACAGCAGCCCTCCACCGCCGACGATCATCCCGACGCGGTAGGCACCGACCTGGATGCCGTTGCCGATCCCGCGGTGGCGGGTGTCGAGCAAGCGCACGGCGACCCCGTCGGTGATCACGTCCTGGCTCGCGGCGAGTGCATTGACGATCGCAATTCCGACGAAGAGCAGAACGAACGTGCGGGAATAGTCGAGTGTCGCCAGGAGCAGTGCCACCGCGGCGGTGGCCGTTTGCAGTGTCAGGAGCCAGCGCCGGCGCGTGCCGTACCGATCGAGGTAGGGCGCCCACAGGAATTTCACGGCCCACGGCAGGAACAGCAGGCCCGTTGCACTGATGGACACCAGCGAGAAACCCGAGCGACGCAGCACCACGGGCAGCGCCTGGGTGAAGAACCCGAACGGCAAACCCTGCGCGAAGTACAGGCCGGTCAGGATCACGAAGGTCCCACCCACGGCGGGAGCAACTCGCGTCACCGTCGCGGCCGTTCGAGATCCGATCTCACCGGGGACACGGTAGAGCGTGCTCGCGCCCGGCGCACGATGCGACGGGCCGAACTCACCGCTCAGGAGCTGCAGGAATCGAGAACCCGCGCAATGGCGTCCTTCTCCGCTGCGGTGACCCACAGTCCGTACCGCGCCTTCACCTGCACCTGCCGGCTGACGAAGGTGCAGCGGTAGGACCTGTTGGGCGGCAACCATGTTGCCGCATCCCCGTCGCCCTTCGCCTGGTTCGTCGCGCCGACGGTGGCCTGAAGGTTGAGCGGGTCGTTCGCGAAGTTGCGGCGGGTGTCGGCGTCGAGTTGTGCAGCGCCCTTCTGCCACGCATCCGAGAGGGAGACCACATGATCGATCTGCACGTCGTTCGACGTCGCTTGCCCACGGGTGAAGGGGATTCGGGCTCCGGTGTACGGGTCGTCCAGGACTCCGGAGAGCACCACGCAGCCCCTGGTACCCGCCTTGATCACGGTATCCCTCAGATCGCGCCGCAGAATGTCGTTTCGTGTGTCGCATCCGTTGCGGCCGCCCTCGACGGTGACGTCGTCGGACCAGGTCTGGCCGAACTGCGCCCGGTCGTACCCGGTTTTCGGGGCCCGCCCCTTCACCGCAAGAGTGTCGAGGAGAACGCGAGCATCTGTTGCCGGTCCCGGCGCGGGAGCGGGCGGTGGCGGGGGTGCGGGCGGTGGCGGGGGTGCGGGCGGTGGCGGGGGTGCGGGCGGTGGCGGGGGTGCGGGTGGCGGCGGAGTGGTTCCGGGAACCGACTGGGTCGTTGCAGTCGACTCGGTACTGCGGCCGGCGGCCGTCCGATCCGGTGACGGGCCCCCGCACGCTGTGAGCACCACCACGAGCGCGAGGACCGCCACGAGGACGGGGGCGAGCACCTCGCAGCGTCGAACGGACCGCCCGACGTGGACATCTCGCTGCATGCAGGCGCCTTCCATGGATTCGACGCGCCCTCCTCGCGTAACCCATTCCTACCAGCCCGATGGGCCGTGTCCGACCTTTCGTCGATACGAGCGTCGCGCCCGTTTTGTCCGTTTATTTTGGCGCATCGACCAATTGCACATGGAAATCATTGGGACGCAGCACTTTGCGTACACTGGCTAACGGCACCATCTGCCCGGCCGGAACCCCATGGTCGCGCCGCGGGACATCGCGATATTCGGCGGATCGGAAACATGCCATGACTCCGGGGGAAACTCATGTCAGTCAGAACGAATAAACGGCGCGGTCTCATTTCGGCGGTCTCGGTTGCGATCGCCGCCGCACTCGTCCTCGGGACCGGTACCGCGTCTGCCGCCACCGACACTTCCGTGCCCGCCACCCCGCTGCCCACCCCGGTGGGCACGTCACCGGTGGCGCGTGGCGCCATCATCGGGCCCGCCCAGGATCTGACCTGGATCGACAAGAACACCGTGGCGCTGGCGAAGTTCGCCACCTACAGCTCGACCGACGCGACCCGCGGCTCCGCGGTGACCGTCACCGGTTCGTTCGTGATCCCCAAGGGCACCCCGCCGCCGGGAGGCTGGCCGGTGGTGGTGGTCGCTCACCCCACCATCGGGCTTACCAACAACTGCGGCGTTCCCAACCTGCCCGCGGCCGCGTCGCTGGCTCTGCCGATCGTCACCCCGTTGATCGCGCAGGGGTACGCCGTGGCGATCCCCGACTACGAAGGACTGGGCCCCACCGGAACCCATCGATACCTGGACCCACGATCGGTGTCCTACAACGTGATCGATGCCGTGCGAGCGATCGGCAAACTCTCACCGGCAGTGTCGAAGAAGTGGTTGGTCCTCGGGAACTCTCAGGGCGGCCATGCTGCCTGGGCCGCAGCCGAGAACAACTCGTTCTACGGTCAGGATCTCACCATGGTCGGAGCGGTGGCCATCAACCCCGCGGCCAACGTCACCGCCTTCCCCGCTCTGGCTGCGACGGGTCGCCTCTCGGCCAACCAGCGCGCCCTCGCGGTGCCACTGGCATACGCGGCGGTTCAGGCGTCGGGCGGAACGCTGACGCTCCAGCAGCTCGTCCCGGGCGTCACCCGGGATCAGATCAACTCGTTGATCGGGTGCGGACCTGATCGTCCCGCCGTGGGGGCCGCCATCACCGCTGCGCAGGTCACCCCGGTGAATTCGGCTGTGACCACCCAGTACCAGGCGGCGTTGAGCAACCTGGCACTGCCCCAGCGCCGTCTGTCGGTTCCGCTACGGGTCATTCAGGCCGACCGTGACGACCTCATCCTGCCGTCCTGGAACGCATACGCGATCCGCGCGGCGCAGGCTGCCGGCGGAACGGTGTCGCAACGGGTCGCGGTGGGCGCCGACCACAACTACTTCGCGCTCGATGCCTCCGACTTCGCCTGGATCAAGGGCGCGTTCGGAACGGGGTAACGGCGAAGAAACTCGGCACGGGGCCCGAGGTGCATCGCACCTCGGGCCCCGTGCCGATCAGTTGGCGGGTACGGGTCCGTCGTCGGGGATGGCTCCCACCTTGCCGGCCTGCCCCGGCAGGAGCGGGATCACGGCGAACCGCCCGTACTGTGCGTCGGCGGGTAGCGCCTCCACGGCCCGAACCGACGGGGACGTGGCAACTCTCTCGAGGTCGGCCACGGGTGCACGAACCAACAGGGCGGCCACGCACGCGCAGTCGGCGGCAAGGCGTGAGCTCGACACCGACAGAACCCTGCGTGCTCGTTCGACATCGGGATCGGTAGCAGGCGAGGGTAATTCGGGCTGCATGGACGCCGCAGCACGCACCGAGTCCGCGAGTGCGATCGCGTTGTCGGGCACCGAGACGGGGATTATCGGTGTCTGCACCCGATCGATCGGGACGTGGGCGTACACCCGCGATACCCGAACCCCACGGGTCAGGGCGACAGTGTCCGCCGCAGTGATGTGTACCCGCAGGGACACCAGCGCCCATCGGGGCCCGGGCGCGGAGTCGTCCAGGGTCGTGGCGGACTCCGCGAAGTACTGCGACACATCGGTGCCCGCCAGCGGTCCGAGCGTGTCCGTCGAAAATCGTTGAACCGGAACAGGGTTGGCCGCGCCTACCGCTACCAGCGCGAGGATCGACGCGGCGATCACGCCCACGCCGACGGCGAGGCCGAACCCACCGCGGGTCGGCTCCTCGGACACCGGCATCGTCACTGCGCCCTCAGAACCTCGAGGGCATGGGCAAGATCGGCAGGGAACGGGCTCTCGAACTCGACGCGGCGACCGTCGGCCGGGTGGACGAAACCCAGGAACCGGGCATGGAGCCACTGCCGATCGAGGCCGAGCCGAGCGGCCAGCGTGGGATCCGAACCGTAGAGCGGGTCGCCGCAACACGGGTGGTGGAGCGCCGAGAGGTGAACGCGGATCTGATGGGTTCGACCGGTCTCGAGGTGCACATCGAGCAGGCTCGCGGCCTGGAACGCCTCCACCGTGTCGTAGTGGGTGATCGACGGCTTGCCGTCGGCCCTGACCGCGAACTTCCAATCATTGGATCGACTCCGACCGATGGGGGCGTCGATCGTGCCGCTGGACGGGTCCGGATGTCCCTGCACCAGAGCCGAATAGCGCTTGTCGACCGTGCGTTGCTTGAACGCGCGCTTGAGGGCTGTGTAGGCGCGTTCGGACCTCGCGACGACCATCACGCCGGATGTCCCCACATCGAGGCGGTGAACGATGCCCTGTCGCTCGTGCACACCCGAGGTGGAGATCCGGAAGCCTGCCGCTGCCAGGCCACCGAGAACCGTCGGGCCCGTCCACCCGACGCTCGCATGTGCCGCAACACCCACGGGCTTGTCCACCACCACGATGTCGTCGTCGGAGTACAGGACATCCATCCCCTCGACGGGCTGCGCCTCGATGGTCGGTGGGCGAGCAGGCTCCGGCAGTTCCACCTCGAGCCACGCGCCGCTCCCGAGCCGATCGGACTTACCGACCACCCTGCCGTCGACATACACGGCACCCTCGTCGGCCAGCGTTGCCACCACGGTGCGCGAGAGGCCGAGCAGCCGCGACAGACCCGCGTCCACACGCATCCCCGCGAGCCCGTCGGGGACGGGCATCGACCGGGTCTGCCTCACTCGGTGGACCCGGTGTCGGCCGCGGCGCGGTCGCGAGCGCGGGTGCCGTCGGTCTCGATCCCGAAGATGGAGAGGGCGACCAGAAGGACCGCGCCGACCACGATCGAGGAATCGGCGACGTTGAACACCGGCCACCACCCCACCGACACGAAGTCGACCACGTGACCCTGCAGTGGGCCCGGGGCGCGGAAGAACCGATCGACCAGGTTGCCCAGTGCGCCCCCGAGGATCAATCCCAGCCCCAGCGCCCACCACGGCGACCGCAGCGTGCGACCCACGCGGATGACGCCGATCACCACGCCCACCGCGATCAGGGTCAGCAGCCACGTCATGCCGGTGGCCATCGAGAACGCCGCGCCGGGATTGCGCACCAGGCGCAGCGTGACGGTGTCTCCGATGATCTGCACCGGTCGGCCGGGGTCGATGGTGGCGACCACGATCACCTTCGTCACCAGATCGAACAGGAAGACACCGGCTGCGATCAGCAACAGCATCCTCAGACGCAGGGGTTTGCGGACTTCGCTCACCGGTCCATCATCCCTCACGCCGCGCCCGGGCATCCCCACCCGGGCACGACGCTAACCTGAACAGCGTGATCGACACCGTTTCGACGACGCGCCCCGGCGGCAGGAGAACCGGTGGGGCACCCCGCGCCGCAGCACTGGGTCTGGTCCTGCTGTCGCTGATCGCCATCGGCGGATGTGGGACGGGCGGGACGAACACCGCTGGGTCGAACACCGGCGGTGCGTCGTCGACCGCCGCTGCGGTTCCCATCGAGGTCACGCCCGTCTCCACGGCTCTGCTCGATCCCGGCGCGCAGCCGCGCCGCGTCGTGGTGGTGGCACCTCGCCCCGACTCGCCACAGCAGATCACGCTGGTCACGGAATCGAAGATCGTCCAGACCATCGCAGCCGCACCGGCACAGGACTTCTCGAGCCCGCCGCTGACGATGCCGCTGACCGCCACGAGCTCGTCCGCCGGCAACGGCGCGCACACCGTCTCGATGACGCTCGGCAAGCTCACCACTCCCGACGGGAGCCTGCAGAGTCAGCTCGGACCCACCGAGAACTCGTCGGCAACCCTGACCGTCGCCCCGACCGGCGCGATCACCGGGTTCGCCATCGCCCCCGCGGCGGAGGCGGCAGACGTCGCGCGGTCGGCCGTGGAGCAGGCTCTCAACCAGGCCGTCTATCGCGCGGTCACGTTCCCCGCCGACGCAATCGGGGTCGGCGCTCGGTGGACCATCACACAGGAGATCTCGAGCGCCATCACCCTGCGTCAGGTCACCACGGCAACCCTGCGATCGCTCGACGGGTCGATCGCTGTGGTCGACGTCTCGGTGACGCAGACACCCGACAACCCGGTGTGGGTTCTGCCCGACCGGCAGGGAACGCTCAACATCGTTTCCTACGCGATGACGGGCAACGGCAGCTTCACCGTCGATCTGGCGGCACCGCTGCCCACGGGCGGTTCGCTCACCGTCGGCGGCGACCAGCTCTACAAGGATGCCAACAGCGACACCGAGCTCCGCCAGACCACCACCACGTCGCTGACATGGCAGCGCTGATCTCGGCCGGCGCGCGAGGACGAGCCACGACGATCCCGGCTGCGCTTCCCGGGGTGGTTCTCGCCGGTGCACTGATCGTGAGCCTCACCGGGTGCGCAGGCGACGCACCGAGAGGGAGTTCCGCCACGGACCTGAGCGCCCTGCCGACTCCGGTCACCGCAGCACCACCGCCCGACGCGGTGCCGGTCGGCGATTCGCGTGTTCTGGCGACGGCGCTGCTCGATGCCCGGGATCTACCCGCCGGCTACAGCGCACTCGATCTGCCGCCCGCTGCCGACGACGCGCCCGGTCCTGGTGCAACAGGCCAGGGATCAGCAGGGTCGTCGCCGACCGCGCAGCCGGACAGATCCAGCACCACCCCACCCCGCTGTGCCGGGGTACTGGCGCCGCTCGTGTCGCAGGCGGCCGGTGCGGTGGCGAACGCGTCGATCACGTTCACCGGGCTGGACTTCTCGTCGATCGACGAGGACATCGCCTCCTATCCCGCGGGCGGAGCGGAGCGCGCGTTCGCTGCCGTCCAGGACACCGCTGCGGCGTGTCGGACGTTCACCGGTACCGACGCCGACGGCGTGGCCGTGACCTACGAGGTGGGCGGACTGAACCATCAGCCGGCCGGCAACGGATCGGTGGGGTACCGGGTTCGTGCCACCAGCAGCGGGGTCGCGCTGACCTCCGACGCGGTGATCGCGGTGGTGGGCGCGAGCGTGGTGCAGGTGGTCTTCACCTATCAGCAACCGCCGAACCCCGCGACCGTCACCGCGGTGGTCGGTGCCGCCGTACAACGCATACGCGGCGTGAGCCGCTAGGAGGTCCTAGCCGCTCACGCCGCGAGTGGGCGCTGCCTGCGCGGGAACTACGGGGTGCAGGCGGGGGTGGAGATCTGCGCCAGGTTGACGATCTGGCAGGCGTTCTCCTTGGAGAGCTTCCACTTGCCGTCCTCGGCCACGAAGCCCACCTGCAGCGGGTTGCTCTGACCGTTGACGTTCAACGTTCCGCTCGCGCTGAGGGTGCCGTCGCCGAGGTCGGTGACATCGGTGACCACGATGGTCGCACCGGCGGCGCGGGCAGCGTCGGCAACCTTGTTGATCAGCTCGGGGTCGGCCTCGGCGCCCTGGACGAGGGCGACCTTCTCGGCGAGCGGGACCGAGGGATCGAACCCACGCGCGAGCTCGGCGTTCAGATCGGCGGCAGTCGGAACGGGAGGCAGGTTGCCCGCAGGAGCTGCAGCCGTGGTGGTTGCGGCGGCCTTGGTGGCGGTCGCGGGGGTGCTGCTGTCCGAGCCGCAGGCGGTGAGAGTGAGCGCGGCGGCGATGGCGACACCGCCGACGAGCAGACGTCCGGAGTTACGAAGCTTCAACAGTTCGTCCTTTTCCCTGGTTCAGGTTCCCCGGGTCGGGAACGCGTCATCGGGGAACCTTACCGACCGCTTCTGTGGAAAGCCTAAATCCACCGACACCCCAGCTCCGCGGCCTAATCGAGCGAGCCGAGGGGGTCCGCCTCCGACAACGACGGATCATCGTGGGCGAACGTGCGGGCCACTCCCGAACCCGTGCTGCGGGTTTCGAAACGGACCGTGACCACGTCGTGACCCGCCCCCTGAACCCAACCGTGACCGAACTCGGTGTGCGAGACGTCCATACCTGCGCGCCAGCGCACCGGGCCGCCCGACGGCGCAGCCGGGTCGAGGTCGGGGGTGTCGGGGTCGGGGGTGTCGGGGTCGGGGGTGTCGGATACGCGGGAGCGGTCGAGTTCGGGGAAGAGGGACTCCTGCCGCACCGAGGTCAGCCCGCCGAGCCCGACGCCGACCAGGCGCACCGCCCCGAACTCCGCAGGGTCCGGTGCCATGCGCTCGGCGGTTGCGGAGATGGTCTCGACGTCGGCGGTCGCGTACGGCAGCGTCATCGAGCGCGTGGTGATGCTCATGTCGGTTCGTCGCAGTTTGAGCACGACGGTGCGTGCGCCGCGCCCGTCGGCGAGCAGCCGCCGGTGAGCCGACTGCGCCACCGCACCGATGACCACGACCAGCTCGGACCTGGCGACGAGGTCTGCTTCGAGGGTGGTCTCGGCGCTGATCTGCTTGGCCTCGGCGCGCTCGTGGACCGGCCGATCGTCGTGGCCGCGGGCGAGGCGATGCAGCGTCGGGCCCACGGCCGAGCCCAGCACCGAGGCAACCTCGGATTCGGGCATCGCCGCGAGGGCGCCCACGGTCTCCACGCCCAGCCGCCGCAATCTCTCCTGCGCGACGGGTCCGATACCCCACAGTGTGCGTACCGAAAGCGAGGCGAGGAGCGACGGTTGACGGTCCGGTGCCACCACCGCGATGCCGTCGGGCTTGGCCAGTCCGGAGGCGATCTTGGCGATCTGCTTGCCCGACCCGGCCCCGACCGACGCGACCAACCCGCTGGCCGAGAGCACCGCGGCGCGGAGCCGCGTGCAGTACTGCTCGACCTGTGCGGCCGTGGCGCCGACCAGTTCGCTCGGCTCGCCGAACGCCTCGTCGAGGGACAGTTGCTCGATCACCGGGATCATCTCTCGCACGGTCTCGAACACCGTGGCGCTCAACGCCGAATACAGCACGAACCGCGGCGGCAACACCACGGCAGCGGCGCCGACCAACCGCACGGCCTGGTGCATCGGCATGGCGGATCGGGCTCCGAAGCGTCGGGCCTGGTAGCTGGCACCGGCGACGACGCCCCGGCCACCCACACCGCCCACGAGGACGGGGCGATCGCGCAGTGTCGGACGGGTCAGTTGCTCGGCGGAGGCGAAGAACGCGTCCATGTCCAGGTGCACCACCCACCGGCGGCTGCGGCACTGCGGTGACCCCAGCACCGATCCAGCGCCAGTGCCGCTCACGCAGTCAGATCTCGTCGTCCGACCCGAACCCGAGTTCACGCGCCGCGTGCTCGGCGGTGGGCTGACTCCACAGCCGCTGATACGACTCGTTGGTGGCGAGCGAGCGCATCTCGGCCTTGTCGACGTAGAGCGTGCCGTCGAGGTGATCGGTCTCGTGCTGGACGATGCGGGCGGGCCAGCCGTCGTAACGCTGGCTCACGGTGCGACCCGAGAAGTCGAGCGCATCGAGCCGAATGGACGCATGACGGGTGACGACGGCCTGGTAGCCGGGCACGCTCAGGCAGCCCTCGTAGAACGAGCGGGCTCCCCCGATGGGCGTGTACCGCGGATCGATGAGGATCTGGAACGGCTGCGGAGTGCGGTCACGAGCCTCGACGATCTCCGAATCGACCGGATACACGTCCTCGATCACCGCCAACCGCAGCGGGATCCCGATCTGGGGCGCCGCCAGACCCACCCCGGGTGCCTCGTACATCGTCTGGCGCATCACCTCGATGATGCGGTCGAACACCTCGATGGGGTAGCTGAAGTCGTACGACACCGCGGGTCGGCGCAGCACCGGATCGCCCGCGTGGACGATGGGCGCCACCCCGTCCACCGCCGTGGCCAGAACCTGCTCGACGATCTCCCGCACGTCGGCACTCATCACGAGATCTCCCCTGTTGTCGTCCCGGCAGCCGTGTTCCCGGCCACCGTCCCCCCGGTCAGCGCTCCCGACACGCGAACGAGCCGGGCACGCACATCGTCGCCCAATTCCACCGCATCCGCGCCCACCTCGCCGACTTCGAGGGCGACGGCCAGGATCTCACCCGCGATCAGCTCACGGTGGGCGTCGAACCAGGGCCGGCGCGCAGCGGGCACATCGATCCGCACCTCGATGCGGTCGGAGACGTCGAATCCGGCGGCGCGACGGGCATCCTGCAGCTCCCGGATCCGATCCTTCGCCCACCCCTCGGCCTCGAGGTCCTCGGTGAGGGTGCGGTCGAGTACCACCAGGCCCGCATTGCCGGGCAGCGCGGCCGTCGACTCGGGCTCGGCGGCAACCAGTCGGCGAGTGAACTCCGAATCCAGCAACTGCACACCGGCGGCGGTGACCACGCCGTCGTTCTCGCTCCACTCACCGGCCTTGACGGCCTTGATCACCGCCTGGACCTGCTTGCCCAGGCGCGGACCGGCCGCCCGTGCGTTGACCACCAGCTCGAAGACGCCGTGCGCGTCGACGTCGGAGGTGAGCACCACCTCCTTGACATTCACCTCGTCCTCGAGAAGGTCGACGAACGGCCGCAACCTCTCGGCGCCCTCGGCGGCGACGGTCATCGACGGCAACGGCAGGCGCACCCGCAGGTTCGCCGCCTTGCGCAGGCTCAACGCCGATCCGCACACCGCGCGCACCTCGTCCATCGACGACACCAGGGCGGGATCGGCCGGCAGATCGGCAGCGGTGGGCCACGACGCCAGGTGCACCGACCGCTCCCCGGTCAATCCGCGCCACACCACCTCGCTGATCAGCGGCAGCAACGGGGCGGTGAGCCTGGTGAGCACCTCCAGCACGGTGTGCAGGGTGTCGATGGCATCGGCGTCCTCGTCCCAGAACCGCTGACGCGAGCGCCGCACGTACCAGTTGGTGAGCGCGTCGCAGAACAGTCGCACCTGCTCGCACGCCCCGGAGATGTCGACGACCTCGAGCGACTCGGTGACCGCCGACGTGGTCTCGGCCAGCTTGGCCAACACGTACCGGTCGAGCACGTGGGTGGAGTCGGTGCGCCACGTTCCGGGCGTCGAGGCGTAGAGCTGCAGGAAGCTCCAGGCGTTCCAGATCGGCAGCAGCGCATGGCGAACACCCTCGCGGATCCCCTGCTCGGTGACCACCAGGTTGCCCCCACGCAGGATGGGCGAGGACATCAGGAACCACCGCATGGCGTCGGACCCGTCGCGGTCGAACACCTCGTTGACGTCCGGGTAGTTGCGCTTGGACTTGCTCATCTTCTGGCCGTCGTCGCCGAGGACGATGCCGTGCGCGGCGACGGTGGCGAACGCGGGGCGGTCGAACAGCGACGTCGCCAACACGTGCAGGGTGTAGAACCACCCGCGGGTCTGCCCGTTGTACTCGACGATGAAGTCGCCCGGATTGTGCCCGGACACCGTGGGCGTGCCGTCGAACCAGTCCTTGTTCTCGAACGGGTAGTGCACCTGGGCGAACGGCATGGCCCCGGACTCGAACCAGCAGTCGAGCACCTCGGGCACCCGCCGCATCACCGAGCGGCCCGTCGGATCGTCCGGGTTGGGCCGAGTGAGCTCGTCGATGAACGGCCGATGCAGGTCGGTCGGTCGTACCCCGAAATCCGCCTCCAACTCGTCGAGCGAGCCGTAGACATCCACCCGCGGGTAGGCGGGATCGTCGGAGACCCACACCGGGATGGGGCTGCCCCAGTAGCGATTACGACTGATGTTCCAGTCGCGAGCGCCCTCGAGCCACTTGCCGAACTGACCGTCGCGAATATGTTCGGGCACCCACGTGATCTGCTGGTTCAACTCCACCATGCGATCGCGGAAGCTGGTCACCGCGACGAACCACGACGGCACCGCCATGTAGATCAGCGGTTGCCCACTGCGCCAACTGTGCGGGTAGGAGTGCTCGATGGTCTCCTGCCGGAACAACCTCCCCGACCGCTTGAGGTCGGCGATGATCACCGGGTTGGCGTCGAAGATCATCAACCCCTCGTACGGCGGCACCATCGCTGTGAACCGGCCCCCCGGGTCGAGGGGCTGGACCACCTCGATGCCGTTGGCGGTGGCCACGTCCATGTCCTCCTCACCGAACGCCGGCGCCAGGTGCACGATCCCGGTGCCGGAGTCGGTGGTGACGTAATCGGCTGCAAGCACCCGGTGGGAATTGGCGTGTCCGAGGAAGAAGTCGAAGGGCGGGCGGTAGCTCAGCCCGACCAGATCCGCGCCGGTGTGCTCGGAGACGACCGTGGGCTGCTCACCGAGTTCACGGGCGTAGTGCGCCAGCCGATCGCGCGCCAGCACCACCCGGCCGCCGTCGGCGTCCTCGACCTGCACGTAGTCGATGTCCTCGCGCACCGCCATCGCCAGGTTCGACGGCAGGGTCCACGGCGTGGTGGTCCAGATCAGAGCATCGGCACCGTCGAGTGCGGACCCTGGCGCGCTCAGTGTCATTCGGACCGTCACGGCCGGGTCCTGGCGCATCTTGTAGGCGTCGTCGAGGCGCGTCTCCTGATTCGACAGCGGCGTCTGTTCGTACCAGGAGTACGGCAGCACTCGGAAACCCTGATAGATCAGGCCCTTCTCCCACAGCGCCTTGAACGCCCACATGACCGATTCCATGTAGTCGAGGTCGAGCGTCTTGTAATCGTTGTCGAAGTCCACCCAGCGGGCCTGGCGGGTGACGTAGTCGCGCCACTCTCCGGTGTAGCGCAGCACGGATTCGCGGCAGTAGGCGTTGAACTCGGCCATCCCCATGGCCTCGATCTGGGACTTGTCGGTGATCCCCAACTGCTTCTCGGCCTCGAGTTCGGCGGGCAACCCGTGGCAGTCCCACCCGAAGCGTCGCTCGACTCTCTTGCCGCGCATGGTCTGGTAGCGCGGGATCAGATCCTTGACGTAGCCGGTGAGGAGATGGCCGTAGTGCGGCAACCCGTTGGCGAAGGGAGGACCGTCGTAGAAGACGTACTCGTCGGCGTCGGCCCGCGCATCGATGGACGCCTGGAACGTGCCGTCCTGCGCCCAGGTGGCCAACACCTGCTGCTCCAGATCGGGGAATCGCACCGGGCCCCGGCCATCGGAGCCCTCACCGCTCTGCTCGGCGTAGCTCACCCGTGGGTACGAATCGGTCACCGCGCACTCCTGTGCCTGTAGAACTCGGCACGGGGACGACCCTCACGCTGGTGCGTGGGTGCCGCGGTACCACCCCGTTTGTCCGCGCCGCGTCGGGCAGCGAACCTCTCTCGCGGGCTGTGACGGGCCCACCCGTTCGGTTCTACTGAGAACGGGGCCCACGGGCACCCGCGCTGTTCTTCCGAAGACTCCCCGGTGATGGCCGGATCAACGCCGCTCGTGTGAAGTCTAGCTGTCGATGGTCCCGGACTTCTCCCGCTTACCGTCCAGCGCATGGACCAGGAGCAGAACCGCTCCGATCACACAGACACCGATACAGCCCCACGCCCACGCCACCGACCCCGTGGTGACGGCGAGTACGAGAAGGCCGAAGCCGATGCCGGCCAGAACCAGGATCAGGACCAGCACGGTCGATCAGTTGCTGCCCTTCGCGAACGACGACGGCCCGAAGCTGTTGGAGTTCGGGGTCGCGCTCGTGGAGTTGACCGTGGACGCGGAGTCCTTGGGGAAGCTGTCGGCGCCGGTGTCGACGGGCAGCGCGGACGAGCGCTGGTCGAGTTCCTGCAGCTGAGATTCCAGGTAGGACTTCAGACGCACCCGGTACTCGCGTTCGAAGGTCTTCAGACGCTCGATACGGTCCTCGAGGACGCTGCGCTGCTGGTTGATGGTCGCCATGATCTCGGTGTGCTTGCGCTCGGCGTCGCCTTCGAGCGCATCGGCCTTCTCCTTGGCTTGGCGCAACTGCGTCTCCGCGCGGGTCTGGGCGTCGGCCAGGAGCGCCTCCGACTTCTGCCGCGCCTCGGCGACCATGGCATCGGCACGCGTGCGCGCGTCCGCGACCATGCGCTCGGAGTTGGTGCGAGCGCTCCCGAGGAGCTGTTCGGACTCGCCCTTCGCGTCGCTGGTGAGGCGATCGGCCATCTCCTGGGCGAGGCCGAGGATCTTCGCTGCCTGCAGATTCGACTCGTCGGTGGACAGCCCGCCCGATGTCGGGGCCGCGGCGACGACGGGCGCGGGCTTGGGCGTTTCGACGACGGGACGAGCCTGCTCGACGACCGGGCGGGGCGCGACCACGGGTGCGGCGACGGTGGCTGCGGGGGCTTGGCGAGCTGCGTTCTTGGCCTCGGCCAACTCCTGGTCGAGCTCGCCCACTCGCTGCCGGAGGTCGGCGTTGTCCTCGATCAGACGGGAGAGCTCCTGCTCGACCAGGTCGAGGAACGCATCGACCTCGTCCTCGTTGTACCCGCGCTTACCGATCGGGGGCTTGCTGAACGCGACGTTGTGCACATCGGCGGGAGTCAGCGGCATGGAAGGTTCCCTTCACGCGGTGGTGTGTTCCGGTCGAGCGGTGATCGATCGAATTGTGCTCGGTCGAACACTGTTGCAGATTCGTTATACGAGATAGTTGCATCCCACAGGGCTTCGACACCCTGCATCGTGCGAATAGTAGTCCATTCTGTCACACCAGACACGTCCGTTGTCCGAGTGCTCACGCGGCACCTGCGGTGATGCGCATCCCGATGAACACCAGGAACAGCAGAATCATGATGGACAGGTCCAGTCGGACGCCGCCCAGATTGAGCGGCGGGATGAGCCGCCGCAGCAATTTCACCGGCGGGTCGGTGATGGTGAACACCGTTTCGAGAACCACCACGACGAAGCCCGTCGGCTGCCAATCACGGGCGAATGTACGCACGAACTCGACGATGATCCGGCCGATGAGCAGCAGCCAGAAGATGAACAGGGCGAAATAGAGCACTTGCAGGACGATCACGAGTTCACTCTGCCAGGTACCTCAGCACCGGGCCACCACGGCACGCCCGGCCGTCGCGTCACTTCTGACCGTAGAACCCTGTTTCGACGATTCGGCGCCGCTCTTCGGCCGAGACGTCGATGTCGGCGGGAGAGAGCAGGAACACCTTGGTGGCCACCTTGTCGAATGAGCCACGTAGCGCGAACGCGAGCCCGGCCGCGAAGTCGACCAGCCTCTTGGCGTCCGCGTTGGACATCTCGACCAGATCCATGATCACCGGTGTGCCGTCACGAAAGCGCTCGCCGATCACCCGTGCCTCGCTGTAGTCGCGGGGGCGCAGGGTGGTGATGGTCGAGGCAGGGGCGTCGTCGTACGCCGGTGCGCGACGCGGCTCGTCCCGGAGCTCCGTGCGGGGGTCCACTGCGAGCGCTCCCCGAGTCGAGGTGCGCGAACCGCCGCCCGAGGTGCGAGCGCTCGAACGGCTCGACCCACGCAGCGGCGCCACACCCGAATATGCTGGTTCGCGCTTGCCGTAGTCGGCGTCGCCGTACTCCCCGCCGGAGTAGTCGCGCCCGGCATGTTCGCGGTCGTCGTAGTCGTGGCCGCCGTACTCGTGATCGTCGTACCCGCGCCCGCTGTACCGGGACCGACCTGCGCGCGGCGCATCGGTATCTTCCAGGTAGTCGTCCTCGTACTCCGCGAGGGGCACCATGCCGAAGTAGGCCTTGACTTTGTGCAGCGTACTCATCGGTCTAACCTCCGTGACGGGTGTGGCGTACGGCGAAAAACGTGTCTGGTGTGACTGATGTTGTTCGTCGCTGTTACGGCGAGGCTATCGGCCGTCGACCCATGATGGCGGTTCCGACACGCACACACGTGGATCCGTGACGGACCGCCTGTTCCAGGTCACCGGTCATTCCGGCCGACCTCTCGACCGCCTCGGGGTGATCGACCAACAATCGTCGATGCAGCTCGGCGAGCAGCGCGAACTGCTCGTTCGCGTCGGAGCCGAGCGGTGGAACCGCCATCACCCCGCGCAGCCGCAGCGACGACGCGGTGGCGACCAGATCGGCCAGCGCCGGGAGCTCGTCGGCAACCACTCCCCCGCGGGCGACGTCGCCATCGAGGCTCACCTGCACCAACACGTCGACGGGCGCGGATCGGACGCCGTCGTCGAGGGCCCGCGTGGCCGCCGTGTCGAGTGCCGCCACCAACCGTGGGGTGTCGACCGAGTGGATCGAACTCGCCCACGCCGCAACCGCTCTCGCCTTGTTGCGCTGAACCCGTCCGATCATGTGCCAGCGCACCGCGTCGGTTCCGATCTCGGCCACCTTGGCCGAGGCCTCCTGTTCGCGGGACTCCGCGACGTCCGTACATCCCAACTCGATCAGGATTCGCACGTCCGACGCCGGGAAGAACTTGGTCACCGGCAGCAACGTCACCTCGCGCCGACCACGACCGGCGGCGTCGCACGCCGCATCCACTCGTGCCCGCACCTCCGCGAGCGCGGTCGACAGCTCGTCGCGCCGGCGTGCGATGGCGTCACTCGACACGGGAGTCGGTCCAGATCACGCTGGCGAATCGGCCGGTGGGGTTGGCCCGACGGTGGCTGTAGAGGGTGCGATCGGCCATGGTGTCCCGCGGATCCTGCGCCACGCCCGCGATCCCCGCCTCGAGCAACTGCCGACGGATACCGGCGCGAATGTCCAGGCCGGGTGTACGGGACCGCGTGGTGGTGGCACTGCCGGGCAGATGCGCCTCGACGTCGCGCTGCATCGCTGCCGGCACCTCGTAGTAGTCACCACTGGCAGCAGGACCGAGGAACCCCTCGATCCGCTCGAGTGTCGCCCCGGCGCCCACCATCACCTCGAGCACCCGCGGGACGATGCCGATTCGAGCGCCCACCCGCCCCGCGTGACACGCGGCGATCACTCCGCTGTCGGGGTCGGAGAGAAGAACCGGCACGCAGTCCGCGGTCAGGACGGCCAGAGCCAGATCGGGTTCGGCGGTCACGACGGCATCGGTGGCCTCGAGGGGACCGTCGACCGGACCGTCGACCACCGCGACCGTGCGCGAATGAATTTGGTCCATCCACACCATCCGGGCCGGGTCGACACCGATCTCCTGCGCCAACCGCCTGCGGTTGTGGGCCACCGCCGACGGATCGTCGCCGACGTGGTCCCCGAGATTGAACGACTCGTACGGCCCACTGGAGACCCCGCCCGCGCGGGAGGTCACCACACGCCTGATGCGGCTCACGAGCCGACCGTCACCGCCGCATGAACGACGGGACGTCGACGTCGTCGTCACCGTCGTCCTCGGTCACCGGCACACGCCGCGAGGAGGGCTCACCGAGCGGCGGCAGCGATGAGCCGTGCGCGTGCGCGGGACGAGAGGCCGGTGCGGGTTCGGTGTCCCGGAACACGGCCGGTCCCGGATCCTCGGAGATCGAGCCGGCACGGCCGCTGGCAACGGACGTTCGCGAGGCCGGGGCCTCGATCGGGCGTCGCGTCGGGCCGTTGCCGTCGAAGCCCGCCGCGATCACCGTGACACGCACCTCGTCGCCGAGCGAATCGTCGATGACCGTCCCGAAGATGATGTTCGCATCGATGTGGGCCGCCTCCTGCACCAGCGACGCAGCCTCGTTGATCTCGAACAGCCCCAGATCGGACCCGCCGGCGATCGACAGGAGCACCCCGCGCGCGCCTTCCATCGACGCCTCGAGCAGCGGTGAGTTGATCGCGGATTCGGCGGCCTTGATCGCCCGACCCTCGCCGCGCGCGGACCCGATGCCCATCAGCGCACTGCCGGCTCCCGACATCACACCCTTGACGTCGGCGAAGTCGACGTTGATCAGGCCGGGGGTGGTGATGAGGTCGGTGATGCCCTGGACACCGTTGAGGAGTACCTCGTCCGCGCTACGGAACGCGTCCATGAGGCTGACCGCGGCATCGCCGAGCTGGAGCAGACGATCGTTGGGGATCACGATGAGCGTGTCGCACGATTCGCGCAGCGAGGAGATGCCCGTGTCCGCCTGACCGCCGCGCCGCTTGCCTTCAAACGAGAACGGGCGGGTGACCACACCGACGGTGAGCGCACCGAGTTTGCGGGCGATGCTGGCCACCACCGGGGCACCACCGGTTCCCGTACCACCACCCTCACCGGCGGTGACGAACACCATGTCCGCACCCTTGAGGACCTCCTCGATCTCGTCCTTGTGGTCCTCGGCCGCGCGACGACCGACCTCGGGATCGGCACCGGCACCGAGGCCGCGGGTGAGTTCGCGTCCGACGTCGAGCTTGACGTCGGCATCCGACATCAGCAGAGCCTGCGCGTCGGTGTTGACGGCGATGAACTCGACTCCCTTGAGTCCCTGCTCGATCATGCGGTTGACAGCATTGACACCGCCGCCGCCGATACCGACGACCTTGATAACCGCGAGGTAATTGTGCGGGGGCGTCATGGGCTCTCGCCTTCCGTGGTGATGGTGCAGGTGCCGTGATGGTGCAGGTGCCGTGATGGTTGAGGTGTCGTGATCGGGACCGAACTCTCGACCTCAACTACAGCTTCATAGTTATGTCAAGTTGTCGACCACTCGAACGCTAGAGACCGATCCCACCGGGTTCCGTTAGGCGCGCCGATGCGGCGAGAACTGTTTTCGCGGTGGATCAGCGCGTGGTGGGAAGGTCCGGACTCGACACGTCGAACACCCCGCCCGGCTGAGTGAGCAGGGGCACGGCGACGGCCGCTTTGCGCTCGACGTCGCGAGCAGCGCCCATGATCACCGTGCGCCCGTCGAGCAGGGTCAAGGTGACCGCCGACGGACTGGGCGCCGCAACCGATCCCACCTGCGCCCGCAACGGCATCGGCAGCGAGGTCAGCACGGACAGAGCGGCCCGCGTTTCGAGGTTGCCCTCCCCCGGCGCCCCGACAACCAGACGAACCACGCCCGGCGGGGGCGGCGCCACCGCGAAATCAACTCCGGTGGCGTCCATCAGATGTGTGCCACCGGGGCCGTCGAAGAACACCTCCGGCACCCGTTCGACGACCGTCACCCGCACCGTCGACGGGTACGAGCGCCGCACCCGGACGCTGGCCACGGGCGCAATTCCCGCCACCCGCTGCGCGGCGGCGGCGGTGTCCACCCGCGGCAGCGGGGTCCCGAGGGCGATGTCGGCAGCAGCCAGGATCACCTCGGTGGGCACCGCGACATTGCCCTCGACCTGCACCGAATCCACCGACAGCAGCGGCCCGGCGTAGGCGAGGCCGGTCAGTACCGAGACCGACACCAGGATCCCGGCGACGATCAGTCGAGCGCGGCGGCCACCGAATCGGGCGGTGCGTTCTCCTCGCCGCCCGCGCCCACGCTGCGACGGTCGCCGAGTTCGGGTGCGTGAGCCCGGACGAGACACCCCGGCGCCGGTCGCTCTCGACCCGCCGCTCCTGGTGCGCCCGCCTCTCGTGCTCCCGCTTCTGGTGTCCGTGCTGCGCGCTGCGCGGCCACCGAGGGTGCGTGTGCTCATCGGCCGACCTCCGGCACGCCGGGTGATGCGCGAAGGGCATCGAGTATCAAGGGACCCTGCATGGTCACGTCACCGGCTCCCATCGTCACCACGATGTCGCCGGCACGGCACAGAGCCGCGACCTGGCGGGGGACCTGCGAGAGGTCGGGCTGATAGTGGACCGGCCTGGTGACCAGCCGGGCGATCGACGCGCCACTGATCCCGGGCACCGGCTCCTCGCGGGCACCGTACACGTCGAGAACGACCACCTCGTCGGCCAGATCGAGTGCCGCGGCGAACTCGGCGGCGAAGGTCTCGGTGCGCGAGTACAGATGCGGTTGGAAGACCACCACCACCCGTCCGGATCCGGCGCCGGTGGCCACGATGTCCGCGGCGGCGGTGAGCACCGCTGCCACCTCGGTGGGGTGATGGGCGTAGTCATCGAACACTCGCACACCGCGTTCACGTCCGCGCAGCTGGAAACGGCGGTGGACGCCGGCGAAACCTGCAAGTCCCTCGATGGCCTCGTCGGTGTCGGCGCCCAACACCCGTGCGACCACCAGAGCTGCCAACGAGTTCAGCGCCATGTGCCGTCCCGGCACCGCCAGCCGTACCGTCCGCACGCGGTCCTCGTCGCCGAGTCGGAACTCGAGAACCCCGCCCACATCGCCGGGCTGCCACCCGAGCAATGTCGCGGCCCTCTCGACGCCCGCGACATCTGGATCGGCGCCGTACCCGAGCAGCGTCACGCCCTCGGGCGCACGTGCGACCACCCGCTGCGCCAGGGCGCGCGAGCCGGGGTCGTCGAGGCATACCACCAACACCCCGCCGGGTGTGAGTCGAGCGACGAAGCGGTCGAACACCTCGGTGTAGGCGGCGACGGAGCCGAAGTGATCGAGATGGTCTGCTTCGACGTTGGTGACGATGACGATGTTCGGGTCGTACTGAAGCAGCGAGCCGTCGCTCTCGTCCGCCTCGGCCACGAACACCCCGCCGCTGCCGTGGTGACTGTTGGTGCCCGCCTCGTTGAGTTCGCCCCCGACCGCGAACGACGGGTCGAACCCGCAGTGCTGCAGCGTGACAACCAGCATCGAGGTTGTCGAGGTCTTGCCGTGGGTGCCCGCGACGAGGACCGTTCGGTAGCCGGACATCAGCGAGGCCAGGACCGCCGGGCGCAGCACCACCGGGATGCCGCGCTCGCGGGCGGCGACGAGTTCGGGGTTGGACTTGGGGATCGCGGCCTCGGTGGTGACCACGACGGTCGGCCCACCGTCGAGCAGATCGAGAGCGTCGGCGTGGTGCCCGATCCTGATCTCGGCACCACGTGCACGCAGTGCGAGGACGCCGCGACTCTCCTTGGCGTCCGAGCCGGATACACGGGCACCGCGCGAGAGGAGGATACGAGCGATCCCGGACATCCCGGCTCCACCGATACCCACCATGTGCACGCGCGCGAGTTCGTCGGGCAGATCGGTCACGATCGACTCCGTCCCGCCCGGGCCACCTCGAGCACGATCCGTGCCACCTCGTCCGCGGCGCTGCGGTGACCGGCACCGGCCGCCGCCGAACTCATCGCTGCCACACGCTCGGGGTCGGTTGCCAACGCGGCGATGGTGGTTCCGACGTACTGCGGTGTGAGGTCGGCGTCGGCGACGATCACTCCCCCACCGGCCGCGACCACGGGTCGGGCGTTCAACTCCTGCTCCCCGTTGCCATGGGGCAAGGGTACGTAGAACGCGGGCAAGCCGACGGCCGACACTTCGGCGACGGTCATCGCACCCGACCTGCACACCGTGACGTCGGATGCGGCGTAGGCCAGATCCATCCGACTCAGGTAGGGCACCGCGACGTACGGCGCGCGAGCATCGTGCTGGGCCACCTCGAGCTCGTTCTTGCGCCCGTACGCATGCAGCACCGCCACACCCGCGCGAGCGAGGTCGGCTGCGGCGCCGGACACCGCGGCGTTGATCGAGCGCGCACCCTGCGAACCACCGGTGACCAGGAGCACCGGCCCCTGTGCGGGCAGACCGAAGTGCTCACGGGCATGCGCCCGCAACGCGGCCCGATCGAGACCCGTGATCGACGATCGCACAGGGATCCCGACGATCTCGGCATCCGAACCACCACGACCACCGATGCCCGAGTCGGGCACGGCGGCGAGCACGCGGGCGGCGACGGCGGCTCCGACCTTGTTGGCGATGCCCGCGCGCGCGTTGGCCTCGTGGACGACGATCGGGATCGCACGGGAGCGACGCAGCAGACGTGGTCGCGCGGCGAGGTACGCCGGAAGCGCCACGTAGCCACCGAAGCCGACGACCACGTCGGCGCGCACAGCTCGCAGCACCTCGCCGGTCCGGGCAACCGACGAGACAACTCGCGTGGGAAGTTTCAGCAGATCCACCGAGAGCGAGCGGGGCAGCGGCACCGGTGGGATCAGCTCCAGGGGGTATCCCCGCTCGGGTACCAGACGTGTCTCGAGACCACGGGAGGTCCCCAGTGCCGTGACGACGGCGGTGGGATCGAGAGCGCGGACGGCATCGGCGACGGCGAGCGCCGGTTCGATGTGCCCCGCCGTCCCTCCGCCGGCCACGACGACCGAGATCGGGGCCGATCTGTCGGTCATCGGCGCCGGCCCCGGGTGCGCCGTTCGGTGCGCGCCGGCTGCACCCGCGTGGGCAGCGGGCGGGCGCGCATCGAGGATCGCACTGGTGAGAACGGCTCGGGCGCAGGCAGTTTGAGAATGCGTCCGAAGGCACCGTCCTGTCCGGCCTGCAGGGCTGCGACGGCCTCGGGTTCGTGGCGCGCAGCGTTGGCCATCAGCCCGAGCACCGCCAGGGTGATGGCCGTCGACGTCCCGCCCGCCGAGATCAGGGGAAGCTGCAGGCCGGTCACCGGGAGCAGTCCCACCACGTAGCCGATGTTGATGATCGCCTGCGAGAAGATCCACACGGTGAAGGTGGCGACGAGAATCTTCACGAAGGGGTCGACCGAGCGTGCGGCGATTCGCAGACCGGCGAACACCAGCAGTGCCAGCAGGCCGATCACCGCGGCGCACCCGATGAAACCGAGTTCCTCGCCGATGATGGCGAAGATGAAGTCGTTGTGCGCGTTGGGCAGATAGTTCCACTTGGCTCGGCTCTGGCCGAGACCGCGGCCGAATATGCCGCCGTCGGCCAGCGAGTAGAGCGCTTGACGCGCCTGATAACCCGTGCCCTGCGGATCTGCGTTGGGATCGAAGAACGCCTTGATGCGAGCCGAGCGATATCCGGCGGTGAGTGCGAGCACCACCGCACCGATCCCCAGGCCACCGACCACCGCGCCGAAGATCCTGACGGGCAGACCGGCGAACCACAGCAAGGCCATGAGGATGATGCCCAGTGCCACGGTGGTACCGAGGTCGGGCTGCAGGACGATCAGCAGGAAGACCAGCAGCGCCGCCGGGACCAGCGGGATCAGCATGTCCTTGAGGTCGGCGCGTTCGGCGCGGCGCGATGCGAGCAGGTGCGCGCCCCACACCGCGAAGGTCACCTTCGCCATCTCCGACGGTTGAAAGCTCACTCCGGCGACGACGAACCAACCGCGCGTGCCCTGAGCGAGGGTGCCGATACCCGGGATGAGCACCAGGACCAGCAGCACCACCGACAGCACGAAGAACGGGAAGCTCGCGCGGCGAAGAAGCCGGATCGGGATGCGGAGCGCCACGAGGAACAGCACCAGCCCGAAGACGGTGAACATCGCCTGCCGAGTGAACATCGAGTAGGCGGAGCCGTCCTCCGCATAGGCCTCGACCGACGACGCCGAGAGCACCATGACCAGTCCGAGGATGGTCAGCAGAGCGGAGATGGTGACGATGAGGTGGAAGGAGGCCAGCGGGCGATCCATCCAGGTGCTGATGCGAACCCTGGCCGTTCCGGTGCGGTCGGGTGTGGTGGTCACCGACGGCCGCCGATGTCGGCGGCGGTCAGGGCGCGCGCGGCCGCGGCGAAGCTGTCGCCGCGGTGGCCGAAATTGCGGAACTGGTCGAACGAGGCCGTGGACGGAGCCAGCAGGACGGTCGAGCCGGCCACGGCCCGTGCAGCCGCGGCACGCACGATCGAGCGCATCACTTCATCACCTTCAGCCACAGAGGTATCAGACGCCACACCCGTATCGTCCCCCGACGGCACCCGAACCACGGGAACATCCGGCGCGTGTCGCGCGAGAGCCGCTGCGATCACATCCCCGTCACGTCCGAAGACCACCGCCGCGACCAGCCGCGATGCCACATCGACGACGAGATCGCTCACGTCGGCGCCCTTGAGGAGCCCGCCGGTGAGCCACACCACCTTCTCGTGCGCGAGGATCGACGCCCGCGCGGCGTGCGGGTTGGTGGCCTTGGAGTCGTCGACGAATCGAACCCCACCCACCTCGCAGACCAGCGCCGCCCGGTGCGGACCCACGGAGAACGAGGTCAGACCCTCGCGCACTGCGTCGGCGCCCACCCCGATCGCACGGGTCACCGCGGCCGCGGCCAGTGCGTCCTGCAGACCCGCCGGGCCGGGCGGGGTGATGTTCGATGCCGCGACCAGCGCGATCGGCTCGTCGGCCGTGTGATCGACCAGGTCCCCGTCGATCACACCGAAGCCGCCCACCGAGGGCTCACCAGCGGTGTAGCCGACCACCACCGGCGCCCGTACGCGCGGTGCGAGCGCCGCGGCACCGGGATCGTCGAGTCCGAGCACCGCGATCGAACCCGACACCGCGCGCAGTTTCGCCTCGGCGTAGGCGTCCATACTCCCGTGCCAGTCCAGGTGGTCCTCGGCGATGTTGAGCAGCACACCCGCATCCGGGCGCACCGACGGCGCCCAATGCAGCTGGAACGAGCTCAGCTCCGCCGCCAGCACCTCGACGCGCGGGCCGTGGCGGCGCAGCGCGTCCATGATCGGCAGGCCGATGTTCCCGCACGCGAGCACCGATCGACCCGACGCGGCCACGATGGCCTCCACCATCGACGTGGTGGTGGTCTTGCCGTTGGTGCCGGTGACCACCACCCAGGTTCGCGGCGGACCGAACACCTCGGCGCGGTCGATCCACCACGTGAACTCCACATCACCCCACACCGGCACGCCCGCCGCGGCGGCCGCGACCAGCACCGGCGTCAACGGGCTCGGCCCCGGGCTGGTGATCACCAGGTCGACCTCGCTCACCGCGGCGATCGCCTCCGGCGAGTCGATCTCCATGGTGTGCGCACCGAGCGCGCGGCACTCGGCCCGCGCCGTCGGGTTCGAGTCCGCCACCGTGAGATCGGCGCCCAGGTCGACGGCCACCGGAATCACCGCGCGGCCGGACACTCCCCCGCCGACGACGAGGACCCGTCGGCCGGCCAGATCGGCCGGCAGGGTGGGCCCCGCCATCGTCAGCTCCCGCCGATGGCGGCGAGATACTCGTTGTAGAACAGCGCGAGACCGACCGCGGACGAGATCGCTGCCAGAAGCCAGAAGCGAATGATCACGGTGGTCTCCGCCCACCCCGCGAGCTCGAAGTGGTGGTGGAACGGCGCCATGCGGAACACCCGTCGGCGTGAGGATCGGAACACGGCCACCTGGATCACCACCGACGCGGCCTCGGCGACGAACAGCGCACCGATGACCACCATCAGCAGCTCGGTGCGCGTCACGACGGACAACCCTGCGAGCAGACCACCGAGCGCGAGCGAGCCGGTGTCACCCATGAAGATCTTGGCCGGAGCAGCGTTCCACCACAGGAAGCCGATGCACGCGCCAGCGGCCGAGGCGCAGATCAGTGCCAGGTCCAACGGGTCGCGAACGTCGTAGCACCCGGGGCCCGGGGCGGTGGAGCACGCCTGTCGGTACTGCCAGAACGTGATGACGGTGTACGCGCCGAGCACCAGGGTCATCGAACCGGCGGCGAGACCGTCGAGGCCGTCCGTGAGGTTCACCGCGTTGGACCACGCGCTGACCAGCAGGTACACGAAGAAGATGAACACCACCGAACCCATCGAGACGGTGGCGATGTCGCGGACGTACGACAGCTGCACACTGCCGGGGGTCAGTCCGGTGGAGCCGCTGAACTGCAGCGCGAGCACACCGAAGAGCACGGCGGCCACCAGCTGACCCACCAGCTTGGCCGTCTTGTTCAGCCCCAGATTGCGCTGCTTGCGGATCTTGATGAAGTCGTCGAGGAACCCCACCAGCGCCAGCATCGTGGTCAGGCCCAGAACGAGCAGTCCGGACACCGACGGGCCGTCGGCGTCGTACGCGGTGCCGATCAGGTGCGAGCCCCAGTACCCGGCCCATAGCCCGGCCATGATCGCGACGCCACCCATGGTCGGGGTTCCGCGTTTGGACTGATGACTCGCCGGACCGTCCACCCGGATCTCCTGGCCGAATCCCTGCCGCGAGAAGACTCTGATCAGCACCGGCGTCAGCAGAATTGCCACCGCCAGGGCGATACCTCCCGCGAACAGGATCTGCCTCACGCGTCATCCCCCCGATCGACCGGCACGTCCCGGCCGATCACTGCTTCGGCCACGGTCCACAGACCTACCGACTGCGATGCCTTCACCAGAACCACGTCCCCCGGCTCGAGTTGCTCGTCGAGGATGTCGATGGCGTCCTGAGCGCTGGCAACCAGAACCGACTCGTCACCCCACGACCCTTCCATCACTGCACCCTGATGCATCCCGTGCGAGGGACGCCCCGTACCGACCACGATCAACCTGCCCACGGCCAGCCGGACGGCCAACCGCCCGATGCGATCGTGCTCGATCACCGACTCCTCACCCAGCTCGGCCATCTCCCCGAGAACCGCCCACGATCGCCGACCCCCCGCGCGAGAGCTGCGCGCCATGGTCACGAGCGCCTTGAGCGCGGCCCGCACCGAGTCCGGGTTGGCGTTGTAGGAATCGTTGATCACGGTGACGCCGTCGGCTCGCGTTCGCACATCCATCCGGCGACCGGAGGCCGCCTCCGCACCGGACAGCGCTGCCGCGACGTCCGCGATCGACGCCCCGCACCCCAGCGCCACCGCGGCGACGGCGAGCGCATTGGAGACCTGATGTTCGCCGTGCACACGCAGGGTCACCGGGGCAGAACCGACTTCGCTCACCAGATCGAACGACGCACGCGCAAGTTCGTCGAGTGTCACGCTCTCGGCACGGACATCGGCGTCGGCCGCGAGGCCGTACATGACCACCTTCGCGGTGGTGGTCGACGCCATCGCGGCCACCAGTGGATCGTCGGCGTTGAGCACCGCGATGCCACCGTCGGCGGCCGACGGCAGGGCCCGCACCAGTTCACCCTTGGTCTCGGCGATCACCTCGCGCGAGCCGAACTCCCCGAGGTGCGCGGTCCCCACGTTCAGCACGACACCGATGCGCGGCGGCGCGAGCGCGGCGAGTTCGGCAATGTGGCCGGGTCCACGGGCAGAGAGTTCGAGAACCAGGAAGTCGGTGTCGGCATCGGCGCGCAGCGCGGTCCAGGGATGGCCGAGTTCGTTGTTGAACGAACCCGGCGGGGCCACCACCGATCCGCGGGTGGCCAGCACCGTGCGCAGCAGATCCTTGGTCGAGGTCTTGCCCGACGATCCCGTCACCCCGATCACCGTCAGACCGGATGTGGCCACCAGATCGGTCACCGAGGCATGGGCGAGAGCTCCCAGCGCGGCGAGCACGGCAGCACCGGAGCCATCCGAATCGTGTTCGAGCGCCATGGCATTGGTGATCTGCGGGGCGGGCTCGACCACCACGGCGGGCACACCGACTGCCCTGGCGGCGAGCACGGCGACCGCACCCGCGGCCACGGCCGCACCGGCGTGATCGTGCCCATCGGTGACCGCGCCCGGCAGTGCCAGGAACAGATCTCCCGCCCCCACGCGTCGCGAGTCGAACTCCACCGACCCCGTCACCAGGACGGACGGATCATCGACGTCGTGCAGCGTGCCGCCGGCGATCTCGGCGATCTCCGCCAGGGACAGGGCCTTCATCGCTGAACACCGCTGATCACGGCGTCGATGGCCTCGGCGAGAACCGTGCGGTCGTCGAAAGGGTGCTTCACTCCGTCGATCTCCTGCCCTACCTCGTGACCCTTGCCGGCCACCAGGATCGTGTCACCCGACCGCGCCCAGCGCACGGCCTCGCTGATCGCCTCGCGACGATCACCCACCACCCGAACCTCGCCGCGACGATCCGGCGACACGGTCGCGGTGCCGGCGAGCAGAGCCTGTCGGATCGCGGCGGGATCCTCGGTGCGCGGATTGTCGTCGGTGATCACCACCAGGTCCGCGCGTTCGGCCGCGGCCGCTCCCATCAGGGGTCGCTTTGCGCTGTCACGATCACCACCGGCGCCGACCACCACCGCGATGCGCCCCGTCGTCTGGCGCCGAAGGGTGTCGATCACGACCTCGAGCGCCGCCGGTTTGTGCGCGTAGTCGACCACGGCCAGAAAATCCTGTCCACGCGAGATCCGCTGCACTCGGCCGTTAACGTCCACCTCGGCCATCGCGGTGAGCGCCTGCGCGGGGTCCACCCCCACGGCCGCGCACGCCGCCGCCGCCACCATCGCGTTGGCCACGTTGTAGCGACCGGGTAGCCGCAGACTCGCGTGAACGTCGGCAGTTCCGAGCGGCCGGACGGTGAAGGACTGTGCACCGTCGACGTCCACGGCCCACTCCACCACGGACCAGTCCGCCGCCCCCGAGCCGGACACGGTGACCACCTCCGATCCGGCGCCGCGCGCGATGGCGGCCATACGTCGACCCCAGTCGTCGTCGACACACACGACGGCCGACCGCGCGTGGACGCTCGAGTCCGCTGCGAACAGTCGAGCCTTGGCTGCGAAGTAGTCCTCGAACGTCTCGTGGAAGTCCAGGTGGTCCTGCGAGAGGTTGGTGAAGGCGCCCACGGCGAACCGGGTGCCGTCGACTCGGCCCAGTGAGAGAGCGTGCGAGGAGACCTCCATCACGACGGTGTCGACACCTCGCTCGACCATCGCGGCGAAGACGGCGTGCAGGTTCGGTGCCTCCGGAGTGGTCAGTGCGCTGGGCACCGGCTCGTCCCCGATACGAGTTTCGATGGTGCCGATCAGCCCGGTGGTTCGCCCACTGGCCCGCAACGCGGCCTCGGTGAGGTACGAGGTGGTGGTCTTGCCGGAGGTGCCGGTGATACCGACGACGGACAGCGTGTGCGACGGGTGACCATAGATGGTGGACGAGATCACACCGAGTACGCCGCGCGGATCCGGATGCACGAGAATTCCGACGTCCACGCCTGCCGCACGCGCAATATCGAGACCGGCCGGGTCGGTCAGGACGGCAACCGCTCCCCGCGCGACGGCGTCGGCCGCGAAGGTGGCGCCATGGGCGCGGGCTCCGGGCAGCGCGGCGAACAGATCACCGGCCGCGATGGCCTGTCCGCGCAGTTCGATCCCGGTGATCGATGCATCCCACGTCGGGTCGCCCGCTCCGGGACCACCGGCTCCAGGACCACCGGCTCCGGTGTCCCCACCCGCTGCGGTATCGACCATGGCGCCCACCTGCTCGGCCAGGGAACGAGCCGACGTGATCGGCGGTCGTTCGGGTCGGAACGTGGGCTGCTCTGGCACGAGTAACGGGCTCCTTCGTCTGCTCTCTGCGCGCTGTGGCACCGGATGGCACCGTCGGCGTCGGTGTCGGGCACAGCCGGTCGTTGAGGTTACCGGCGAGCACCCGGTCAGTCCGCCTGCAGGGTCAGCCGGGGAGCGGGCGGCGAGAGGGGGACGGCGTCACGCTGGAGCATCCACGCGGCAATGTTGTGGAACAGGGGGGCCGCGGATTGCCCGCCCGAGCCGTCCGTGCCGCGTTGCGGAGCGTCGAGCATGATGCCCACGACGTATCGCGGATTGTCGGCGGGGGCGATGCCCGCGAAGGTGATCCAGTAACTCGAGTTGGAGTAACACTTGCAGACCGGGTCCACCTGCTGCGCGGTACCGGTCTTGCCGCTGATCTGATAGCCCTCGATCCCCGCGGCGACGCCGGTGCCGCGCTGGTTGCCGGTATCGGACTGGGTGACCGCCCGGAACATGTCGCGCACGGTTCGCGCCGTCTGTGGGCTGACCACCCGCACCGGCTCCGGCGGCGCGGGTGTGCTCTTGGTGCCGTCCGGAGCGATCGTGTCCTCGACGATGCGCGGCGGGATCCGCACGCCGTCGTTCGCGATCGCCTGATACATGCCGGTCATCTGCAGCAGCGTCATCGACAATCCCTGTCCGATCGGCAGGTTCATGAACGTCGATCCCGACCACTGATCGCGGCTGGGTACATCTCCCGCGCTCTCACCGGGCAGACCGACGTCGGTGCGCGAACCGAGCCCGAAGCGGGCCAGCATGTCCGCGTATCGGTCCTCCCCCACTCGCTGGGCCAGCATGAGCGTGCCCACGTTCGAGGACTTTCCGAACACACCGGTGGTGGTGTACGGCGCAACGCCGTGCACCCATGCGTCGCTGACGGTGACTCCGGCGCCGGAGATGCTGCCCGGCACCTGCAGCACCTCGTCCGGTGTGGTGAGCCCGTACTCGATCGCCGCCGACGCGGTGACCAGCTTGTTCACCGACCCCGGCTCGAACGGGGTGGAGATCGGCAGGTTGCCCATCTGGGCCGAGGACGGGTTGTTCCCCACGCCGATCGCAGGGTTGAACGTACCGTCGTTCGTCATCGCGAGCACCGCGCCGGTCTTCGCGTCGAGCACCACGGCCGAGGCGTTCTTGGCACCGGATGCGACCTTCGCGGCCTGAACCTGCTGCTGGACGTAGTACTGGATGTCGGAGTCGATGGTGAGCTCGACCGAGGAGCCGTCCACTGCGGGCTGCTGATCGCGCCAACTACCCGGGATCACCGCCCCGTCCGAGCCTCGGTCGTACGTGCGCGACCCATCGGTACCGGCAAGGGTCGGGTCCATCGACGCCTCGATGCCGATGAGCCCGTGGCCGTTCCATCCGGTGGCGCCCACCAGGTTGGCTCCCAGCGAGCCGCCCGGGTACTCCCGGATGTCCTGCCGCTCCAGACCCACCTCGGGGAACTGCTGGTTGATTGTGGCCGCCACCGCCGGATCCACGCTGCGCACCAGGTAGACGAAGCTGTCGGTGGAGTTCAACTTGGTGATCATCGACGACCGGGTGACCACCTTCCCGAGCGCCGCGACCAACCCGTCGGCGATCTGCCCGATGCGCGTGTCGGGATCGGGCTTGCTCGGGTCCTTCGCGTGGGCGTCGGCGAGGTCGGATCGCACCTTCGCGGGCTGGAAGGTCAACGCCTTCGCCTCCATGGTGAAGGCGATCGGCGTGCCGTCACGATCGAGGACGGCGCCACGCTTGGCAGGATCGACGATGGTGGTGGTTCGCTGATTCGCCGACTCCGCCGACAGCGACGGTGCCTCCACGAGCTGAATCCACAGCAGTTGCAGCGACGCGATCAGCAGCGCCGCGAACATCACCAGCCGACCGAGACGGAAGCGAAATGCGAAGGAATCCCCACCCGGGCGCGTCCGACGCGGACGACGAGCGGGGCGGGGGTGCGGACGTGCGGTGGTGCTCGACCGTGGCCGGGCGGTGGTGGGAGCGCTCATCGTGCACCTGTGTTCGGAGGTGAGAGGGGGACCAGCTGTTCGTTCGTTCCCACCGCCGCGGTCCGCTGGGCGGGTGCGGGTGCGGGTGCGGCGGCCGGTGCGGGTGCGGGTGCGGCGGCCGGTGCGGGTGCGGCGGCCGGTGCGGGTGCGGGTGCGGCGGACACGGCATCGAAGTCGGGCGGGGGTGGGCCCGCGGCAGGAGTCGGTTTGCCGACCACGGTGACCGTGCCGTCGGGTGCAACCAGCAACCTCGGCACGTCGCGAGTGGGGATCATCCCGAGCGCCTTGGCCCGCTGCGCCAGTTCCGGTGCGGAGTTGGCTGATTCGACGTCGCGCTCGAGCGCAGCCACCTGCTCACCGAGACGCTGGTTGACCTGGCGCTCGGCGCTGAGACGATAGGAGTCCTCCGCGGCACGCGTGGTCAGCAACAGAGTCGAGGCGAGTCCCACGGTGAGCAGTCCGAGAACCAGCGCGACGAAGGGCACGCGGGCCGCCACGCCGCGCTGGGTGGGCCTGGATTTCTCGATCGCCGACCGCAGTCGCGCGCGACGTTGCCTCTTGTCGTAGGCACGCGCTGCAGCGCCGGTGCGGGCAGGTCGCGCTACGGGCTCCACCCTCGGCACCACAGCTGCCGCGACCGCGGCACCGCCCGAACCGCCCGAATCGATAGTGTCCTCGCTCACGCGGTCCTCCTGGAGATCCGTTCGGCCGCACGCAGTCTCACCGGCGCAGCACGCGGGTTGTCGTCGATCTCGTTGTCCGGCGCCTTCTCCGCGCCACGTGTCAGGAGCCGGAAGTGCGCTGCCGTGTCGGGCAGTTCCACCGGCAGGCCCACGGGGGTGCGTGAAGTGCACGCCGCCGCCAGTTCCTGCTTGACCACGCGGTCCTCTAGGGACTGATACGACATGAACACGATGCGCCCGCCGACGCGCAGCGCGTCGAGCGCGGGAGCGATTGCCGCACGCAGAGATTCGAGCTCGGAGTTCACCGCGACCCGCAGAGCCTGGAACGTGCGTTTGGCGGGATGGCCGCCCGTGCGTCGAGTGGCGGCCGGGATCGTCGCGTACAGCAGGTCCACCAATGCTCCGCTGGTGGTGAAGGGGGCCTGCTCGCGGCGTCGGATCACAGCGGACGCGATCTTGCCCGCAAACCGCTCCTCCCCGAACGTCGAGAGAATCCGCGCGATCTCACCGTGGGAGTAGGTATTGAGGATGTCGGCAGCAGTGATCCCCGATGTGGGATCCATCCGCATATCCAGCGGCGCGTCCACCGAGTAGGCGAAACCGCGATCCTGTGAATCCAGTTGCATGGACGACACTCCGAGGTCGAACAGCACCGCATCCACCGAATCGGACGGCTCGAGGCCGGCGTCGGCAAGCGCCTGCGCGAACCCGTCGTACCTGGTGTGGGCCAGATGAACTCGATCGCCGAACTCCGCCAACCGTTCACCGGCACGCTCGAGCGCGTGCGGATCGCGGTCCAGACCGACCAGACGAGTCGAGGGATACGACGACAGGAAATGCGCCGCATGTCCACCCAGCCCGAGCGTCGCGTCGACGTAGACCGGATCAGAGGCGGCGGCGAGGGCGGGACCGAGCAACTCGTCGGCACGTTCGAGCCGGACCGGGATGTGGGAGAAATCCACCACCGTCTGTCCTCCGAACGCTGCCGACCTTCTCATGTGTACTTCCAGTGCAAGTCCATCGGAGTGGCTCATGCCGTGTGGTCTCTGTCCGGTGAGGTACCTGGCGTCGGGGAAGTACGTCAGGGCCCTGCACCGAAACCTGGCGTCGGGGAAGTACGTCAGGGTCCGGGTCGGACAGAGGCCACGCGGCACAGCCGGCGGTGGCCGATGGGTCAGGTGGTTGCGCTCACGGGTGTTCCTTCGAGACCGGTGGGCAGACCGCGCGAGAAGTCCTCCTCGTGCTCGTTCTGGTAGTCCGTCCAGCGCTGCGCGTCCCAGATCTCGATGTAGTCGTGCAGGCCGACCACCACGCAGTCCTTGGTCAACCCGGCGTAGGTGCGGTGCTTGGACGTGATCACGACGCGGCCGGCCGAATCGAGGGCGGTGTCCTCCGCAGTACCGGTGAGCAACCGGAAGTACGCCCGCTTGGCCGCACTGTCGTTCCGAAACGGTGCGAGCGCAGCAACGATCGCGTGGTAATCCGCGGTGCGGAACACGGCCAGAGTGTGGTCGTTGCTCTGCGCGATCATGACGCCTCCTCTCAGGTGCTCGCGGTACTTCGCCGGCAGGGTGAGTCGGAACTTGTCGTCGAGCTTGGGCGTGTGAGTGCCGTAGAACACGCGGCACCTCCGACCGGTCGACTTCTGGTTCGTCCTCCCCCGTTGCCCCACAGTACCCCACTTTGCTCCACTATCAACAACACGAACACGGCGTTTTTCCTCGCGGAGAAGGAAAGTGGCAGGTCACTGGGGTAAGCCGACTGACGGAAAATGCCCGGACGGCGTCGCCGCCCCACATACCCAGCGGGAGCGGAAGCACGGCGCCACCCACGTGACGCCCGAAAGCAGCACGTCAGGGGGCCGAATCAGACTCCATAGGACCAAATCTGGGGCGGAGTGGGGCGCTCACCGAACTGAAGTGGGGTGAACTGGGGGGCGGAGTGGGGCGCACCCACGAAAAAGCGCGGCACCCGTGCGGGTGCCGCGCCGTGTTGGCCGATGTCGAGCTACTGCTGGTCGAAGCGGCGCCGGAAGCGCTCCTCCATGCGACTGGTGAACCCGGCGGACCGGCCCTGCTTGTCGCCGCGGCGGCCGCGGGAGGAACCGCCACCGGCGGACTCGGCACCGGAGGCCTCGCCCGCTGCTGCCGATGCGCCACCGCCAGTCCTCAGGAGGAGCATCACACCGGCGCCGAACATCACCACGAAACCCAGCAGGCTGATGATCGGGAAGCCCCCCGGCCGCAGCGGAAGCGCAAGGCCGGACACGAGGAGCACGAGGCCGATGACGAACAGCGCAGCGGCCTGGAAGCGCCGACGAGTCGATGCCGCCCGCATGCGGCCACCGCGCACAGTGGACGCGAACTTGGGATCCTCGGCGTAGAGAGCGCTCTCGATCTGATCGAGCATGCGCTGCTCGTGCTCGGAGAGTGGCACAGTACCTCCCCCGGCGTTCGATGTTTACCGGCCAACTCCGGGCGGAGTTGGCGTGCGCCGCCGTTCGGCGACTGCAATCGATGATACGAGCAGATTGCCGGGTGTACCACCCGCTCGTCCAACGTGTCCGAGATTACCCGGGCATGCTCGAGGTTAACCCTCGCGGTGACCGATCCGGGTCCGGTTCGGCGGACTCGGCCACCACCTGCGAGCGCCTCACGCGGTCATCCCCTCCGCCGACCCCGTCATGGTCGAGGACGACCGCTCGGCCAGACGATCCTCGACGTCGTAGAGGAACGCCCCGACACGGTCGAAGAACTCGTCCGCCGCAGCATCGTCGAGCCGATCGGCGGTGCCACCCTCGATCGCGGCGCGACGGGACGACCAGTCCTCGAAATAGCCTGCCCACAGGTCGAACTCCGGCGCCGCTCGCGCCATGCGTACCCAGGCGCTGCGCGACGCGCCCCTCTTGGGAACCGGATCGATCAGCGCCAGCAGGGCACCGGCCCCGCGCAGGGCTGCGACATAGGCGCCGAGGAACCGTTCCGACGGATCCTCACACCCCGCAGCATCGGAGAGCAACGCATCGGCGCGCGCGAGGACTCCGCGGGCCCGGCTGTGCGCGGCATTCATGAACCCTCCCTGGTTACTCCGCCCGGTGGACCTGTGACTCCTCCGGTGGACCTGTGACTCCTCCGGTGGACCTGTGACGATGGTGGTCCGGCGGAGTCGATGTAACCATTGGGGTCCGACAGGAACCCGGGACGACCGAGATCCGGCGAGCTCGTCCATGCGGCGGGAGGAGGTGAGAGACGTCGGTCCCAGCACCGTAGGCGGTGGCACTCCGCGACCGCGGATCGTCGAGTTCTCCGCACAGGATCTCCGCGTCCACCTGCACCAAGCCCTCGCGATCTACGTCCACGCCATGGGATACCCACCCGGCACCGAGGCCCATCGGGCGCCGATGTGGATCGAACACACCGCGCGGCCGGGGTGGAAGTGTGTCGCAGCACTCGATTCGACCGGCGACCTCGTGGCCGTCGCCTACGGCTATCGCGGCGGCCCCGGTCAGTGGTGGTATCGACAGGTACGGGACGGTATGCGGCGCACGGGGTGGGACAGGCGTGCGGCCGAATCCATCCTCGCCGACTACTTCGAACTCACGGAGATACACGTCTCGCCCCGCGCTCAGGGCCATCGGCTCGGCGAAGCCCTTCTGGTAGCCCTGCTCGCCGGTCGAGACGAGTCGATCGTCATGCTCTCCACCCCCGAGGTGGCGGGCGAGGACAATAGAGCGTGGCGCCTGTACCGGCGCTTGGGTTTCCGGGACATGGTTCGACGTTTCCACTTCGCCGGCGATGCCCGGCCCTTCGCAGTACTGGGCCGCGACCTGCCCCTGACCGACCTGTAGCCGGGCCACCTGCAACCGACCGACCCATCCCCGACCCACCCCGACCCCGACCCCGACACATCGACCAGCAGAACGGGACACCACGCAGTGATAGATGCCGCCGTCATCGGATCCGGCCACAATGCCCTCGTCAGCGCCGCCTACCTGGCCGAAGCCGGGTGGTCGGTCCGGGTGATCGAGCGGGACACCGAGCTGGGCGGCGCCGTCTCCACCGTCGAACGGTTCCCCGGCCACGCCGTCGATCGGGGATCGAGCGCACACATCATGGTGCGGCACACCGGCATCATCGAAGAACTCGGTCTCGACCGGCACGGACTCGCCTACGTGGACTGCGATCCGTGGTCGTTCGCGCCGGCGCCGCCCGGGACCGACGAACCCGGAATCGTCTTCGCGCGCGACCTCGATCGCACCTGCGCCTCGATCGAGGCGGCGTGCGGATCACGTGACGCCGACGCCTACCGAGCCTTCGTCGAACTCTGGGGCCCCCGCAGCGCGAGGGTCATGCGCGCCTTCGGAAAGCCTCCGACCGGACGTGCCCTGCTGTCGTCCTTCTGGGGGCTCGACACCGGCAGCGGTGGCAGCGACCTCTCCCGCCAGTTCCTGCAGTCCGGCGACGCCCTGCTGGACAGCACCTTCGACAACGAGCGCCTCAAGGCGGCGCTGGCGTGGTTCGGGGCGCAGTCCGGTCCGCCGATGTCCGAGCCGGGGACGGCCCCGATGGTGGCCTTCGCCGCCCTCATGCACACCCTTCCACCGGGCCGGGCGATCGGCGGCAGCGGTGGCCTCACCCGCGCCCTCGCGTCGAAGATTCGCAGCGACGGCGGCGAGCTGAGTTTCGGTGACGCGGCCGTGCAGTTGCGCCGCATCGGTGACCACTGGGCGGTGCGCACCGCGAGCGGCGAGGAGATCCTCGCGCGCACCGTCGTCGCAGGCTGCCACGTTCTGACGACGCTCGACCTGCTGGAAGCAGGCGGGTTCGACGCCGCCGCCATCGCGCGCTGGCGACGAACGATCCGTGTGGGTCCGGGTATCGGAATGGTGGTGCGGGCGTCGGTGTCGTCACTGCCCCACTACCCCAGCGCGCCGGACGAGCAGTCGTCCACTCGCGGCCTCCAGCTGCTGGTTCACGACCGCGCGCAGCTGCGCCGTGCCCACGGGAGCGCGCTCGCCGGGGAACTCCCCACCGATCCGGTGGTCCTGGCGATGAGTTTCAGCTCCGTGGACCCGACCATCGCTGCGCCGGGTGAGCACCAGGTGTCCCTGTGGTCCCAGTGGCATCCGTACCAGCTCTCCGGTGGTCGCACCTGGCGTGGCGGACCCGGCCGCGACATCGCCGAAGCCGAAGGCGACCGAATCATCGCCGAGACCAACAGGTACGCACCGGGTTTCGCCGACACGGTGCTCGAGCGCTACACCCAGTCCCCCTGGGACATCGAGCAGGAACTGGGTCTGATCGGCGGCAACGTGATGCATGTCGAGATGTCGCTCGATCAGATGATGATGTGGCGCCCCGTCCCGGAGATGTCCGGACACCGCGTCCCGGGTGCCGACGGGCTGTACCTGACCGGCGCGTCCACCCACCCCGGCGGCGGCGTCTCGGGCTCGAGCGGGCGTAGCGCTGCGCGCGTCGCACTCGCCGACGCCGGCAGCGTGGTCGCGCGACTGGTGGGACGGCTGCGCTCGTGAGAAGCCGTCGTGGGGGGTAGGGCCGTGACCTTGCGACGACTGTCCGTGGGTGCTGCGATCGTCGCGGTTCTCGCCCAGATCCTCTACCCCCTGGTCCATGGCGCGGCGCGTGACGGCGTCACCGTCGTGGTGGTCGCCGCTCTCGCCCTGGCCTGCCTGGCGCACGCCGGGGCCGTGCGCGGAGCGGCCTGGATGCTGGCCCTGATCCCCGTGACTGCCGGCATCGGTCTGGCGGCCGAGATCATCGGCTCGAGCACCGGCTATCCGTTCGGCGCCTACGACTACGCGCAGAACCGGATCGGGCCGTCGATCGCGGGCGTGCCGGTGATCGTTCCGCTGGCCTGGACAGCGGGCATCTACCCGGTCTGGCGGGCCGCGTCGGCCGTTGCCACACGCACCGTGGGCAGTGCCGGTGATGCCGTCGTGTCGGTTCCCGTACGCGCAACCCTGACCGTCGTCGGGGTGGTGGGTTGGGACTTCTACCTCGATCCCCAGATGGTCGCGGACGGGCAGTGGACCTGGCTGTCGTCCGACGGGCTGATGCCCGGCCTGGAGATCCCGTACACCAACTACCTCGGGTGGGTACTGGTGGCGACGATCATGGTCACCGCCATGGAGGCGCTCGACCGCTGGCGCCCGGCGCCGCGGCGCCCGGTCTCCGATGTCGTGCCGATAGCGCTGTTCGTCTGGACCTGGTTGGGATCGTCACTGGCCCATGCGGTCTTCCTGCCGGAGCAGAGCTGGTCGGCGCTCTACGGGCTCGCCGTCATGGGGGTGGTGGGAGTGCCGCTGCTGGTGACGCTGCGTGCCCGCCGCGCCCGAGTAGGTGCGCTCGGGCATTAGGGTGTTGCCCGTGCCCAACACCGCTGTTCGACCACGTACGCGCCGAGTTCTGTCGGTGCTGTTCCTGGCCCTCGTCACCGCACCCCTGCTGACCGGGTGTCTGCGCGCCCAGGTCTCGATGGGCGTCTCGGCCAACGACCGGGTGTCGGGCACCATCGTGGCCGCCACCGTGCCCACCAGCGACGCCGACACCGGCCCGGTGCTGCGACCACCGGACTCCCTGAGTACGAAGGTCTCGGTGGAGACCTACAAGATGGACGGGTATGTGGGAGAGAAGGTCACCTTCACCGACCTGACCTTCGGCGAGGTGCAGCAACTGGCCTCGCTCTCGGACAAGGCGCTCGGTTCCTACGAGCTGACCCTCACACGCTCCGGTGACCTGGTGACCCTCGCCGGGCAGGTGGACCTGACGTCACTTCCCGTGCAGGGCAGCGATGTTCAGTTCACCGTGGCCTTCCCCACCCGTGTGGCCACCACCAACGGCACCCGCGACAACGACAACCAGGTCACCTGGAAACTGCCGGCGGGCGACACCACCACACTGCGCGCCGAAGTGCGCTACCCCGACCCGAACACCCGCACCTTCGCCGGGTGGGCGGGCATCGTCGGCGGGGTCACCCTCGGCGTCGCCGCGATCGTGGCGGCCATGGCGTACCTGTCGAGGAACTCCCCGATAGGCCGCTCACGGGTGTGACGGGCACCGCCATCGGCACGGTCCGCTCCGCGGCCGCCGTGGGTTCCGTGTGCCGCTCCGCGGCCGCCGTGGGTTCCGTGTGCCGCTCCGCGGCCGCCGTGGGTTCCGTGAGCGCCCTCGCGCTGACCGTGCTCAACGCCGCCACGGCGCCCCGGGTCCGACCCGGCTCGGCGGCCGCGGTGGATCCGTCCGAACGCGTCACCGTGTGCATCCCCGCGCGCGACGAGGTGGCCACACTCCCCCGGCTGATCGCCGACCTGCGTGCTCAGCGACCTGCGATGGCGATGCGGGTGATCATCCTCGACGATCGATCCGACGACGGCACGGCTGACGCCGCGCGCGCGGCGATCGACGGCGACGAGCGTTTCACCGTCCTGACCGGGACCGGCCCGCGCGCACCGCAGGACATCGGCAAATCCGTTGCTTGTATCTCTCTCGGGCGCGCAGCGCTGGCGGCCGATCCCGCCGAGAGCGCAGGCGCGCCGACGGTGATCGTCTTCCTCGACGCCGATGTCCGTCTGACACCGGATGCGATCGCCGCAGCCGTGGTGGAACTGCGCCGATCCGCCGTCGCCCTGCTCTGCCCGTGGCCGCTGCAGCGGGCCGGCTCCATCGCCGAGCATCTGATCCAGCCGCTGCTGTGCTGGTCGTGGTCGGCAAGCCTGCCACTGGTGGCGGCCAACAGGGCGACCGGGGCGTCGACGGCCGTGGCCATCGGACAGTTCCTGGTGATGGACGCCGCGGCCTACGCCCGGATCGGTGGACACGAGAGCACCCGCACCTCGATCACCGACGATCTCGCGCTCGCGCGCACCTTCAGGCGCCACGGTCTGCGCACCGCCGTGGCCTACGCCGGAACGGTGGCGTCGTGCCGTATGTACGACTCCGCCGCGCAGGTCCGGGAGGGCTACACACGATGGCTGTGGTCGGCTTTCGGACCCGTGGGCACGCCCGTGGTGGTCGGCGCCGCGGTGATCACGTTCGTCCTCCCTGCCGTGGGGCTGTCGACCGGCGCCGGATCGGGGCGGCGGGCCGCACTCGCGTGGGGCGCAGCGTCCGCCTCGCGTGTGATCGCCCGCCGGAGCGAGGGCTCGTCGACAGGTGCGGACGTGCTGTCGGCACTCGCGCACCCTCTTGCTGCGGTCGCAGCGGCGGCGTTGGTGGCCGAATCAGTGCGCGGACGTCGTCGCGGCACCCTGACCTGGAAGAACCGGCGACTGACCGTGTGAGGACCGCACCCCGAGGCCGAGGTTGGCGAGCACCTCGGCCGTCGCCATCGCGAAGTTGAGGGTGATGAAGTGCAGACACGGGGCGCCCTCGGCGATCAGTCGCTCCCCCAGCTCGGTGGCCATCTCGATGCCGACCTCGCGCACCGCGGCGCGATCCTCCTCGGGGCCGTCCCCGGCAGCAGCGTGCAGGCGCTCGGCGATCGTCGGGGGTAGAGCGGAGCCGGAGAGCTCGGTGGCGCGCTGCACCGAGCGCAGCGAGGTGATCGGCATGATCTCGGGGATGATCGGCTTTCGTCCCTGCTCGGCGTCGTACGCCACCACGCGATCACGCAGGCGCAGGTAGTCGTCGACCTCGAAGAACATCTGCGTGATCGAGTACTCGGCTCCGGCGCGCAGCTTCGAGACGAGGAACCGCGTGTCGTGCTCGAGGTCGGGCGAGCGGTGGTGACCCGTCGGGAACGACGCGACGCCCACGTGGAAGTCACCGAGCGAACACACCAGTTCGACCAGGTCCTCGGCGTACTCGACACCGTCCGGGTGCTTGGTCCAGGGGCCCAGCGGATCGCCGGGTGGGTCACCGCGCAGGGCCAGGATATTGGTGATCCCGCGGTCGGCGTAGGCACCGACCATTGCCCGCAACTCGGCGATACTGTGCGAGACCGCGGTCAGGTGCGCGACCGGCAGCAGGGTGGTCGACTCGGCCACGTCGCCGGTGACCCGAACGGTGCGGTCGCGGGTGGAACCGCCGGCGCCGTAGGTCATCGACACGAATGCGGGCCGCATCTGCTCGAACGTGCGCACCGTCCGCCACAACCGCGACTCGGCGTCGGCGTCGCGAGGTGGTGAGAACTCCACCGAGAACGGCACACGACCCACCGAGCCGGCCCGTAGACGGTCGACCACCGACTCCGTCGCACTGGTTCGTCCGCCCCGGGCGCTCTCGCTCACCGGCTCAGCATAGATTCGACCGCACGACGGTTACCGGCCGGTACGCCGGAGCGAGACTCATCGTCGTCGAGCACTCGGTCCGAATCGCTCACTAGGATCGGGAGAGCCCCCCGAGCCGACCGCTGACCGCGGTCATCGCTCGCACATCGAAACCTCGGAGGTTGCACTGACTGCTGGAGCCCGCGTTCCCACAACCCGGACGGCCGCCGAACCGGTGTCGACCGAGGTGTCGGGCGCCCCGACATTGACCACCCCCGCCGAGTTCGCACACGCGGTCGAGGCCAATATCGCCAGCTTCGTGGCCTCTCGGCGCGATCTGATCGACAGTGTTGGCGGCATCTACGCCGCCGCTGTGGACGAGTTGACCGCGTTCATCCTGCGCGGCGGCAAGCGCATGCGACCGGCTTTCGCGTGGACCGGCTGGGTGGGCGCGGGAGGCGACCCGGCCGGTGCCGCCGCTCCGGCCGCACTGCAGGTGTGCGCGGCCCTGGAGCTGGTTCAGGCGTGCGCGCTGATCCACGACGACATCATCGACTCGTCACTGACCCGGCGCGGGCACCCGACAGTGCACGTGAGCTTCGCCACAGAGCACCGGATCAACGGGTGGGCGGGCAGCCCGGAGCGCTACGGCGAATCCGTCGGAGTTCTGCTCGGCGACCTGGCCCTGTGCTGGGCGGACGACATGATCCGGTTCGCCGAGCTCGACTCGGCCGCCACCCGACGCGTCGCACCCGTGTGGTCCGCGATGCGCACCGAGGTGATGGGCGGGCAGCTGCTCGACATCGCCGTCGAGGCCCGCCGCGACGAGAGCGTTGCCGCTGCCCTGCAGATCGACCGGTACAAGACCGCCGCGTACACCGTGGAGAGGCCGCTGCTGATCGGTGCTGCACTCGCCGGGGCCGACAGCGCCCTCACCGAGGCCTACCAGCGCTTCGGCGCAGACATCGGGATCGCATTCCAGCTTCGCGACGATCTGCTCGGCGTGTTCGGCGACCCGGTGGTGACCGGGAAACCGTCCGGCGACGATCTGCGCGAGGGCAAACGGACCGTGCTGATGGCGGTTGCCCTCGAAGCCGCCGACCGCAGCGCACCCGAGACGGCCCGTTACCTGCGAGCCACGCTGGGCACCGACCTCTCCCCCGCCGACGTCGACGACATGCGTCGCCTGCTGATCGAGCTGGGCGCCGTCGCAGAGGTCGAACACCGCATCACCGATCTCACCACCACCGCTCTGCATGTGCTCGAGGCGTCCACGGCCCGGCCCGAGGCCAAGGAACGCCTGCGCGCCATGGCCTATTCAGCGACACGAAGGGAAGCGTGAACACGCTCATGACCGCAACCATCACGGGACCGAGTCAGAAGGTCGTCGTCGTCGGAGCCGGGCTCTCAGGCCTCGCCGCGGCACTGCATCTACGGGGTGCCGGCGTCGAGGTGACGCTGCTGGAGAAGAACGACACCGTGGGCGGTCGCGTCGGATCGGTGGCCGCACCGGGCTACCGCATCGACACCGGCGCCAGCGTGCTGACCATGCCGAGTCTGATCGCCGAAGCGCTCGCCGCGGTCGGTGAGACCTTCGAGTCGACGACACCGAAGCTCGAACTCGTGCCGCTCGAGCCCGCGTACCACACGCGGTTCGCCGACGGGACCAGCATCGACGTGCACTCCGATCCCGAGAAGATGGTCGCCGAGGTCACCGCCAAGGCCGGGGCCGCCGAGGGAGCGCGGTATCGCCGGCTGCGCGCGTGGCTCTCGCAGGTCTTCGACGCCGAGTTCGGTCGGTTCATCGACTCCAACTTCGACTCACCGCTCGACCTGGTCGCGTCCAAGCCCGCCCTCTCGGACACCCTCGCGCTGCTGCGGCTCGGCGGGTTCGGCAAGCTCGGCAACAAGATCGAGACTCTGGTCAGCGATCCGCGGCTGCGCCGCATCTTCACCTTCCAGGCGCTCTACGCCGGAGTGGCACCGAAGAAGGCTCTCGCGGTGTACGGCGCGATTGCGCACATGGACACCTGCATGGGCGTGACGTTCCCGATCGGCGGCATGAAGACCATCGCCGAATCGCTCGCCGATGCCTTCGTCCGGTCCGGCGGCACGCTCGTCACCGGCAGCGGCGTCGACCGCATCGATTTCGGCGGTGGACGCGCACGGGCGGTGATCACCGACGACGGCACCCGCTACGAGTGCGACAGCCTGATCCTCACCCCCGACCTGCTCGTCGTCGATCGGCTGCTCGAGAACATCGGCATTCGTACTCGGCGCAAGACGCGCGTGTCGCCGTCGTGCGTCGTGGCGCACGGGGTGGTGCCCACGTCGATCACCGCGGGCTGGGAATCGCAGTCCCACCACACCATCGACTTCGGGGGCAAGTGGGACGAGACCTTCGTCGAGCTCACCGCGCCCGCCGGTCGCGGCAAGGTGATGAGCGACCCGTCGTTCCTCATCACCCGGGTCTCGAAGTCCGACCCGGCTCTTCGGGTGATGCGCAACGGCGTCGAGTGCGAGCCGATCTCGATCCTCGCGCCGTGCCCCAACCTCATCAGCGCACCGCTGGACTGGAACAACCTCCAGGACGCCTACGTGCAGGACATGCTCGTCACGCTGGAGGGACGCGGGTACACCGGCCTGCGCGACGGGCTCGAGATCGATCACGTCGACACCCCGCAGACCTGGCTGGACCAGGGCATGATCGCCGGCAGCCCGTTCTCGGCGGCGCACATCTTCCGTCAGACCGGGCCGTTCCGTCGCCGCAACGTGGTGCGCGGAGCGGAGAACATCGTGCTGGCCGGCAGCGGCACCACACCCGGCGTGGGCGTGCCGACAGTGCTGATCTCGGGCAAGCTCGCCGCGGAACGCGTGGTCGGGCCGGTCCATGCTCGGTGAGCCGGTAAGCTTCGCCACGCGAGACACGCACCCCTCGTAGCTGCCGGAACCGATCGGTAGCCGGATCGACACGGAGGATCATGTCGACGTCCTCCCCAGCGCGCGCGACCAACCCTGATCGTCAGCCCTCACGCGCCCGCGCCCTGAGCGAGTTCGCTGCGTCACGGCCGGGGAAGGCCACGATCTACGGGTTCGTGGGTTCGGTGTCGATCACCTTCGGCGGGATGGGCGCCGGTGCTGTGCGCGATCGTGATCCGTTGCTCGAGACACTGCACCTGTCGTGGTTGCGGTTCGGGCACGGCTACGTGCTGTCCTCCATCGCGGTGTGGGTCGGTGTCCTGATGATGATCGCGGCGTGGGTGCGCATCGGGCGCTCCACCCGCAACGGCGAGACCACCGTGCACATGCTGCGCTGGGTGATCCCGGTGTGGGTGGCCCCGATGTTGCTGGCGGTGCCGATGTTCAGCCGGGACGCGTACTCCTACCTCGCGCAGGGGGCGTTGGTCCGCGACGGTTTCGACCCGTACGCCGTGGGCCCGGTGGCGAACCCCGGCGTTCTGCTCGACAACGTCAGCCCCGTGTGGACGACGACCACCGCGCCGTACGGCCCGGTCTTCTTGCTACTCGCCCGCGGGGTCACCACCCTGACCGGCGACAACGTGATCGCCGGAACCATCGTCATGCGGCTGATCATGCTGCCCGGTCTGGCGCTGACCATGTGGGCCGTCCCGCGCATCGCCAGGCACTTCGGGACCGACCCCGCCGTGGCACTGTGGATCTCGGTGCTCAATCCGCTGGTGCTGATCCACCTCATCGGCGGTGTGCACAACGAGATGCTCATGGTCGGGTTCATGATGGCCGGCATCGCCGCGGTGCTCGACCGCAAGCACGTCGCCGGTGTCGCGCTCGTCTCCGTCGCGGTGGCCATCAAGGCCACGGCCGGCATTGCGCTGCCTTTCATGGTGTGGATGTGGATGATCCACGAACGAGAAAAGCATCCGGATGCACCGCCGCCCGGTCGCCGCGAGAGCATCGTGCTGTTCCTGCGCACCGCCGGACCCGGGGCCGCCGTCTTCGCCGCGGTGTTCGTTGCCGCGTCCGCCATCGCGGGCGTCGGCATCGGCTGGCTCAGCGCACTGTCGGGATCGGCCAAGATCGTCAACTGGCTCTCCCTGCCGACCATCCTGGCGCACATCGTCACCGTCTCGACGTCCTGGTTCACCGGGTTCCAACTGGCCGCGGTTCTCGATGTCACGCGAGCGATCTGCGCCGTGATTCTCGTGGGTGTCCTGGGGTGGGCCTGGTGGAGGTTTCGCCGCACCGAGGCGGACGCGATGACCGGCATCCTGGTCGCTCTCGTGGCGATCGTCGTCCTCTCGCCCGCGGCTCTGCCGTGGTACTACTCGTGGCCGCTGGCCGTCGCCGCGGGCACCGCGATGAGTGCCGGCACCCTGACCGTCCTGGTGGGCCTGTCGACCTGGCTGATGTTGGTGTTCCGGCCGGACGGCTCCAACGGTCTCTACAGCTGGGTGCACGTGGGCCTGGCGACGTTCGCCGCTGTCATCGCAGCATGGTCGCTGCGCACCGTGGATCCACTCGGTCTGCGCTCGCTCGAGGAGAAGAACCGCACATGAGCACCCCCACGATCGACCCCGCCCTCGCACCGGCCTACCGGCTGTGCCGATCGATCGCAGCCGAGCACGGCAAGACGTATTTCCTGGCCACGCGGTTGCTGCCGGCCGAGCGTCGACCTGCGGTCCACGCTCTGTACGCCTTCGCCCGGATGGTCGACGACATCATCGACATCGACATGGTGGCCGAGCGCGGCGACCACGACGCCATCGCCGAGGACAATTCGGCACTCGTGGTGATCGAGCGGACGCTCCTCGAGGGCCTCACCGGCTCCGATCGCCCCGTGGTGGACGCGGCCATCACGGATCCGGCGAGACGGATGGTGATGGCGGCGCTGCTGGACACCGCCCGCACCTACGAGATCCCGACGCCGTACTTCACGGCCTTCATGACGTCGATGCTCATGGATGTGCCCGAATCCGTGCACTTCCGCAGCCGGTACGCCACGATGGCCGAGCTCGAGGAGTACATGTGGGGTTCCGCCGCGGTCATCGGGCTCCAGATGCTGCCGATCCTAGGCACGGTGGTGCCGATCGACGAGGCGCGCGCACCCGCCGCAGCACTGGGCAATGCGTTCCAGCTCACCAACTTCATCCGCGACGTGGGCGAGGACCTCGACCGGGATCGGATCTACCTCCCGGCCGACGAGCTGGCGGCATTCGGTGTCGACGAGGAACTGCTGCGGTGGTGCCGGCTGACCGGTAACCGCGACCCGCGGGTGGTTCGGGCGTTGGCGCATCTGGTGGCCCGTACGCGCGGGGTCTACCGCGACGCCAAGCCGGGTCTGGCGATGCTCGCCCCCCGTGCCCGGCCCGGCATCGAGGTGGCCTTCGCTCTCTACGGAGAGATTCTCGACGCGGTCGAGAAGAACGAGTACCGAGTTCTGCAGTCACGGGCCGTGGTGCCCAACCGTCGACGTGCCGCGGTGGCCGTGGCCGCCGCCGGACGCAGCGCGCGGGCGCGGTTGGCCGGTCGGCGCTGAGAGTTCGCTAGAACGCCATCGCCTGGGCGCGGCGGATCACTTCGCGTGCATGCTGCCCGCGGAGTACGTCGATGGGCGTCCCGGGCAGCGACGGGTCGTCGGTGAACAGCCACCGCAGAATTGCCGGGTTGCCGTATCCGCCGTCGAGCATCACGCCGATGAGTCCGGGCAGATGCTTGATCGGCTGACCACCCTCACCCAGGAAGGCCGACGGAACGGCGATCACGCCGCCTCGGCGCACGGCGATGAGCTTGTGGTCGCGGATCATCTGATGAACCCGGGTGACCTCGATGCCCATCGCGGCGGCTGCGTCGGGAAGGGCGAGAACCTCGGTCTCGGCCGGGAGGACGTCGTCACAGTAGGGAATGGCACTCACCCGGACACGGTATCGAGCAGGCGCGGGCGACGGCAGCCCCGGGTCAAGTCGGTGGTTCGTGTCGGTGGGGTCGGATACAGTCGAACACATGAGCGAATCGAGTCGGGCGGAGGCCACCACACGCGCCGGTTCCTCGCGCGTCGGTTCCTCGCGCGCCGGTTCCTCGCGCGGTGGTTCGTCCCTGCCCGGGTCGGTGTGGCCGGGGCTCGATCCGGCGGTGATCGGTGTCGAACCCGACCCCGATGCCGGTGCCGCGGAGTTGTTGGTGGGGTTGCGTCACGCGGGCGCGGGGCAGTCGTTCCTCGAGTGGGTGCGTTTGCGCACCGCGGCGGCGCTGTTCGAGGTGATGGACGCCGGGGCGCCGGCCGAGGATCGGCGCCGCTACGACACCCACAC